>JBCDIO010000105.1:0-8159 GCA_038748815.1 Bacteroidota bacterium | reverse complement strand
CGCTCCTGGAATCTGGGTAGAAAGAGATATATGCAAGACCTTTTTGAATTGTACCAAAATGGCTTACAAGCCCAAGTTTTCGTTGAGAATGGTCAGCTTTCTCGTTTCACCTACAACAATATAATCATTGCCGGTCTGAAACGAAAAGCATTTGACTGGGTTTACCAATTCATCTACGATTATAAAGATCAACTGGAAGAAAAACATCGAGAGAGCAGCTTCCGCTACAATTTGGCCAAATACTACTTTGACAAGGGCGATTATCAAGGGGCAATGCCCTTATTATTGCAATGGGAATACAACGACGTGCTACAAAATCTAAACGCCAAAATAATGTTGGCAAAGATGTATTACGAAACCGAAGAACGGGAAAGCCTGGAGCATGCCTTGAATAGCTTCCAAACGTATATTTACCGGAAGAAAATCTTAGGTTACCACCGAGATATCTACCTAAACTTCGCCCAGTTCTTGCGCAAAGTACTGATGGTTAATCCCTATGACAAAAATAGCATAGGTACCTTAAGAACAGCGATTCAGGAACAAAAGGCACTCACCGAAAGGGAATGGTTAGTACAACAACTCGAGAACATGCTTGGATCGTCAATGACTAACTGATTGGTAAAAACGAGTTAAACACTTGCTTCGACTCCCGATTTGTCAATTTTTCCTCCTTCGAGAAGACTAGAAACTGATACTGGATCTGTCCGATGATTACCACCCGATACTCAATTTCGCGGTCTCCATCTTTGAGCAGTCCTCGCTTCCCAACATACTCCCCGATTTTCCAATCGTCGGCACTTTGCAGCTCACCGCCAAGCGCTGTTACTAAAGAGTTTCGAGTAGATTCGGCTAGGCGTTCCCGCATAAAAAGACGGGTACTCATCGGGTATTTAGTAAAGGTGAGTAAGTAGCTATGTTTCTCCGATTCGGTTTCTAGCCGTAGGCGTTTGGATCCATTCGCTTCGGTAGTCGTATCGACTTGCCAAGGAGCAGGTAACTCTACCGAACAGGCGTATTCTTCCGAACTAAAAGTCTGCCAGTCGGCACTAGTCATTCGAAAAGAAAATCCCAAAACAATAGTGCAAATAATGAAAAAGCCTGCTGGGAAATATTTGAATTGGGAGGTTATCATAGATACGGTTTTCGGTAAAATTAAGAAGCCGTCCGCAAACAGCGGACGGCTAACGCATTAATGGGAGTTTATTTTCATAAACAAAGGGTCAAAATAAGCTTGGCTTTCGCCAAATCCCGAAGGATTTTTTAGGAGGCAGCGGTCTTTTCAGAACCTACTGACGCTCCCAAATATAAGCGATTCATGCGAGCGATGTTAGAAATACTGATCCCTTTTGGACATTCTGCCTCACAAGCAGTGATGTTTGAGCAACGCCCAAAGCCTTCATCGTCCATTTGGTTGACCATATTCAACACCCGCTGCATATTTTCCACTTTACCCTGTGGAAGGAGTGCCAAGTGACTCACCTTAGCCGATGTGAAGAGCATGGCAGAGGCATTAGGACAAGAAGCCACACAAGCCCCGCAGCCAATACAAGTGGCCGCATCCATCGCTTCCGAGGCGGTATCTTTCTCGATGGGAATGGCATTGGCATCTTGTGCCTGACCGGTATTTACCGATACGTACCCACCTGCTTGAATGATACGATCAAAGGCCGAACGGTCTACCACTAGATCTTTTACCACAGGGAATGCCCGTGCCCGGAAGGGCTCAATGGTAATAGTGTCTCCATCACTAAAGTGCCGCATATGCAACTGACAAGCCGTGGTCCGTGTCTGTGGTCCGTGCGGATGGCCATCAATCACCATGCTACAGGTTCCACAGATGCCTTCCCGACAGTCATGCTCGAAGGCGACGGGTTCTTCCTTCTTGGCAACCAGTTCTTCGTTGAGAACATCTAGCATTTCTAAGAAAGACATATGCTCGTTCGCTTCGATCTTATACTTCTCAAAGCGACCGTTATCCTTATTATTTTTTTGTCTCCAGATCTTTAAAGTCAGATTCATATTCATGATCAACGAGTTTTATACCGACGCCTCGCTTCGCTTTCCTCGGCTTCCTGTCGGATGTAAAAAAATGACAAGGTTATTTATAACTCCGAGTCTTGAGTTCAACATTTTCGAAGATTAGATCTTCTTTGTGCAGAATGGGATCCTGGTCTACGGTTGGCCATTCCCAGGCGGCTACATACGCGTATTCCTCATCGTTCCGCATAGCTTCTCCTTCCTCGGTTTGGTATTCTTCCCGGAAGTGTCCACCACAACTTTCGTTGCGCCCCAGTGCATCGACGATCATCAATTCGCCTAATTCTAAGAAATCAGCTACTCGGTAAGCTTTTTCCAATTCTGGGTTATAGTCTTTCTGGTCTCCGGGTACGTAAAGATCTTCGTAGAATTCCGTCCGTAATTCCCGAACCATTTTTCTTGCTTTTTTCAGGCCATCGGCGTTCCGCGACATACCGCAGTAATCCCACATGATCTTTCCTAGGCGTCGGTGGAAGCTTTCCGCCGATTGGTTGCCACCAATGCCCATCAATTGATCCATCCGATCTTTCACTTCTTTTTCAGCGGCTTCGAATTCGGGTGCATTTGGATCAATGTGGGGAGTACGAATTTCCCCACTTAGGAATTGACCGATCGTGTAAGGAATGACAAAGTAGCCATCCGCTAGCCCTTGCATCAGAGCCGAGGCTCCCAATCGGTTAGCACCGTGATCAGAGAAGTTGGCTTCCCCAAGGGCGAATAGCCCAGGTACATTGGTTTCCAAGTTATAGTCCACCCATAACCCCCCCATGGTGTAGTGCACCGCTGGGTAAATCATCATCGGAGTTTTGTATGGGTTATCACCGGTAATCTTCTCGTACATTTCGAAAAGGTTACCGTATTTAGCCTCCACTACTTGTTCTCCGAGCTTTTTGATTGCCGCTGGATCGGGGTTGTGCATCCCCCGCGCGTGTGCTTCACTCTTTCCGTAGCGTTGAATCGCCGAGGCAAAGTCAAGGTATACGGCCAAACCAGTTGCATTTACACCGTGTCCTTCGTCGCAGGCTTTCTTAGCCGCTCGGGAGGCAACATCCCGAGGAACCAAGTTACCGAAAGCCGGATAGCGGCGTTCTAAGTAATAGTCCCGATCTTCTTCCGGTACATCGACCGGTGATTTTCTTCCTTCCCGGATCGCTTTTACATCGTCCATTTTCTTAGGAACCCAAACCCGTCCATCATTACGCAGAGATTCGGACATCAGCGTCAATTTGGACTGATATTCTCCGGAAACGGGGATACAGGTTGGGTGAATTTGGCAGTAGCAAGGGTTAGCCATCATGGCTCCTCGCTTGGTCGCACGCCAAGCGGCCGATGAGTTGGAGTTCATCGCATTGGTAGAAAGGTAGAATACGTTTCCGTAACCACCAGTTGCTAGAACCACACAATGGGCTGCATGGCGCTCGATTTCTCCCGTCAATAAGTTTCGGGCGATGATTCCGCGGGCTTTGCCATCTTTGATCACCACGTCCATCATCTCGTGGCGATTGTACATGGTTACACTACCGCGAGCGATCTGCCGGGAAAGGGATTGGTAAGCACCAAGTAGTAATTGCTGCCCGGTCTGTCCTTTGGCATAAAAGGTCCGAGAAACTTGAACCCCACCGAAAGAACGATTTGCGAGCAATCCACCGTATTCGCGAGCAAAAGGCACCCCTTGGGCAACGGCTTGGTCAATGATATTTACACTAACCTCCGCCAAGCGGTGTACGTTTGCTTCCCGGGAGCGGTAGTCACCTCCCTTAATGGTATCGTAAAACAGGCGATAGATACTATCCCCATCGTTTTGATAATTCTTTGCGGCATTGATTCCCCCCTGAGCAGCAATGGAGTGCGCCCGGCGGGGACTGTCGTGAAACGTAAAAGCCTTCACGTTATATCCTAGTTCGCCCAAGGTGGCAGCCGCGGAGGCTCCCGCCAAACCGGTTCCCACGACGATGATGTCGATCCGGCGTTTATTGTTTGGAGCAACCAAATTCATGGTTCCTCGGTATTGTGTCCACTTATCTCCTAATTGACCTGGTGGTACTTTACTCTCGAAATTCATGTCTAGATTTTTAATTTGGTCCGAATGCGACGATTTCAACGTAAACTCATCGACTATCTAAGGAAATAATAATAAAGTGGGATCACCGCAAAAGCGGCAGAGATTACCCAAGAGAATACCTTCCCGAATATTTCTATAAAGGGAGTGTATTTCTTGTGGTTGAGTCCCAGGGTCTGGAAGGCCGATTGAAAGCCGTGCAGCAAGTGCAAGGCTAAGCCAACCATCGATATAACGTAAACAGCTACGATCCAACCTTGCTCGAAAGAAGCTGCCACTTTAAAGTAAAGATTCTGGTATTCTTCCCCACCGTACGTAACCATCGGCACCTGATTGGTTTTCATCGACCACCAAAAATCACCCATATGAATGCCTAAGAAAACGAGGATCAAAAGTCCTAAAAAAGCCATTCGTCGGGCCACCTTTGAATTGGTGTTCGTAGCGCGAGTTACTTTAACGGCATACCCTACAGAGCCTCGAGCGGACCTATTTTTCACATACAACAGAATGCCCTGTACCGCGTGCAACAGAATACCTCCGTATAATAAGTAAGAAACTGTTTTGATTAATTTGTTGTGTGTCATAAAATAGGCGTACTTATTGAAAGCCTCGCCACCGTCGTTTAATAAAAGCTGCAAATTTCCGATTAGGTGAATGAGTAAGAAACTGATCAGAAACAAGCCCGTTAAACTCATAACCAGCTTTTGTCCAATCGAAGAAGTGAGAAATCTGGAGAACCAGCTCATGTTTGATGCTTTTTGTTTTGCTTGATAGCTAAGGTTTAGCGCTTCATCTTTTTAAAGCCACCTTGCTATGTAGTAGGGCTTTAAAATTACAGCAGAATCACCGATCACACATAATCCACAAAAGTATTTATTAAAGGGCAGTCCCCCAATAAATGTTTGGTCGCTTCATTTTACAGAGATTTATTTAGAATTATTCAAAATTACAGTCCTTTCCCACAAGCTCACTAGAACTCTCTTAGCCGAAAAAATACGACACGCCATCGGGCAAGTAAGGCAGATTATCTAGTTTATCAGTAACTTTGTAGGCAAAGAACGAAACGCTTGTTCAACACACAAGCCGGTATTTGGCCAGTAAAAACGACAAGCCCTTTATGGCAAAAAGTAACCAGAAAATCTCCTTCCAACAATTTTTGGAAATATTCCCAGAATTAGAACTACCCGTTACCCTTACCGAAGAGACTTCCAGCGATTTTGGCAACAATAACGAGCCTTTCCCCGCGCTCATGATCGATGCCTTTCTGACGCCACTACAAGAAATGATCGAGGATCCTTCGGTGACTGAATATATTCCCTGTTTTCGCATTCCAGACACCTACGAATTTCACGCCGTTATCTACTGGAAAGCCAGTCTATTGACCTATCAATACGCAATGGCCACCTTCACCAAAAAAGGAGAATTGATTGATCACCGGATCATTGCGGGAACTTATTTCGATGGAAAGACGTTAACCCAATCAGTAGCAACAGTCGATAAAGATTGGACCATTTATGTAGTTAGCGGACAAACGGAAGATACCAACGAGCTCTCCTACGACGCCTCCACCAGCAAAGCTTTCAATTTAGAACTCTTACCTGACGGGAACATTACCGATGCCTCTCCTGAATCATAGATCCCCAAACTTTTTACTCTACCAACCATTCTATCAAAGCAACAACCAATTGAAAAAACCATCACAATGGCAAAAAAGAAAGTGAAGAAAGGAAAGAAGCTCACCACCAAAGAGCTTCAGAAAGTGGTGTATAGACTTTTTAAAGACAACCCTAAGAAAACCTTCAACCCTAGACAAATTAGCCGTCGCCTCAATATTGAAAACAACCGCGACAGTATCAAACACGCCCTCGAACAACTTATGGAAGGCGGAAAAGTCCAGGACCTGGGCGATTACACCTACAAACTAAAAGGAAATTTAGCAAGCCATATCAGTAGTAATATTATTGTCGGCAAGGTCGATATGACGAAAACTGGATCGGCCTACATCGTCAGCGACCAAATGGAAAACGATGTATTCGTCACAGCCAAATACCTCAATGCCGCGCTCCACGGCGATCAAGTAAAGGTAGCCGTATGGCGCCGACGCGGACGCAATAAACCCGAAGGAGAAATTCTAGAAATCGTTAAGCGTGCCACCGAGCACTTCCTAGGCACCATCCATATTTCTAACAAGTACGCCTTCGTTATCCCCGATCGACTCAACATGCCCGTTGACATTTATGTAGACTTGGAAAACACCAAAGGAGCCCGGGATCAAGACAAAGTAATTGTCCGGGTAGACAAGTGGCACGATGACAAGAAACGCTCCCCCGAAGGAGTGATTACCTCCGTACTAGGTGCGGTCGGTAGCTCCGATATCGAAATGAAAGGCATTTTGATCAACAATGGATTTAATCTGGAATTCTCGGAAGAGGTAATTGCCGAAGCCGAGAAATTTCCGATTGAAATCGAGTCTTCGGAAGTAGAACGTCGACGCGATATGCGCACAATTACCACCTTCACCATCGACCCTAATGATGCGAAGGATTTTGATGATGCCCTATCGATTGAATATTTGGAGAATGGCCACTGCGAGATCGGTGTCCACATCGCGGATGTGTCCCACTTTGTAAAACCAGAATCGCAGCTCGACAAGGAGGCACTCAGCCGATCTACCTCGGTGTATCTGGTGGACCGGGTACTCCCCATGCTACCAGAACGGCTATCCAACGGGCTGTGCTCCCTGCGCCCCCACGAAGACAAGTATACCTTCTCTGCCGTTTTTGAGTTCGACAAGGACGACAAGGTCGTCAACCGCTGGTTTGGAAAAACCCTTACTCATTCTGACCACCGCTTCACCTACGGAGCGGCCCAGAAAGTACTAGACGGAGAGGACGGGCCATTTGCTGCGGAGTTAAAAGTCATGAATCGCATTGCGCATAAGTTGCGTAAGAAACGCTTCAAGGACGGAGCCATCAATTTCGAAACCGAAGAAGTACGGTTTCGTCTGGATGAAGATGGTGTCCCCATTGAAGTCTATTTGAAGGAGCGCAAAGATGCGCATATGCTCATCGAAGATTTTATGCTCTTGGCCAACCGGGAAGTTGCCGGCTATATCTCGGAGAAAGGGAAAGAACAAGAGATTCCTTTTGTCTATCGGATTCACGACGAACCCGATCCCGATAAAGTTGCCGAACTAGTTTCTTTTGCACGGGAAATGGGCGTGGAAATCAATGTAGGCTCACCGAAAGAAATTGCTCGGTCCTTTAATCGATTGACTAAGCAAGCACAGGACGACCCCGCCCTGAAACTCCTGGGCCCCGTAGCCATCCGCACCATGGCAAAGGCCGTTTATTCTACGGACAACATCGGTCACTACGGATTGGGATTCGAGCAGTACAGCCATTTCACCTCACCGATACGTCGCTACTCAGATGTCCTAGCACACCGCATTCTGGAAAAAAACCTGGAAGGACAGACCTACCGGGCGAATAAAATTAAGCTGGAAGAAAAATGTGAGCATATTTCCCTCATGGAACGACGAGCGGTAGAAGCCGAACGAGAATCGATCAAATACAAACAGGTCGAATACATGGAACGGCACCTCGGCGAGTCTTTCGAAGGGCGAGTTTCCGGGATCATTGACCGGGGAATCTTTATTGAATTACTAGTCAGCCGTTGCGAAGGAATGGTCAGCTTTGCCACTATGTCGGAACCCTACGATGTACATCCAAGTCGACTACGAGCAACCGGAATGGTCAGCCGCCGACAGATTAAAATAGGCGATACCGTTACGGTTAAGATCACCGCCGCAGACCTGCACCGTCGACAGATCGAAATGGAATTCATGGACGAGGCTCCAATCCCCGATAAAATGATGGATAACTTCTTTGACTGAACCCAATAGTACTTTGTAACCTAAATAAATGAATAGTTTGACCGAGGCGCGCAGGGCTCGGAGCCGTAGCTAGGAAGGTGAGTAAGCAAAGATGAGATGGGCAAAAAGAACCCGTCAAAATGTTTAGAAATTTAGGTTACAACGTATTTAGTACTTTGTAACTTAAAT
>JBCDIO010000104.1:0-8170 GCA_038748815.1 Bacteroidota bacterium | reverse complement strand
GGGGCCCCAATAACAACTAATATTGACAGTCAAACATTTATTTAACAAGAAATTCATAATACGTTTACTTATCCACATTTGAGTTGTTAACATTGTGGAAAAGATTACTAACATTGTTAAAATTTTGATAATCAAATATTTAGGTTGGTTATCCACATAATGTGGAAAACTATCCAACTAAAAAAAGGGTGGATATTATAAATTAGTGTTTGCAAATACGTGAGAAAACTATTTACCCTCACCATACGTATTTCGGAAAATTACTACTGATTAAAATAGCCCAGAACGGTTTAGAAAGAAGTCTTTCTAAACCCAATATTCTCTGTGCATCTACTGCCTAACAGTGAACAAACATTTCCAAAACGAACGGAAGACCAACTGCAATTTCAACCAAGTAATCTAACTCAAAAAAACACTTTACGTAGCGTTATGACGGGCAACATTGAACCAATCCTACAAGACAACCCTAATCGGTTTGTCCTCTTCCCAATCCAACACGATGATATTTGGGCATTTTACAAGAAATCAGAAGCTAGTTTCTGGACCGCAGAAGAAATTGACCTTTCTGCCGATCTAGTTGACTGGTCCGAAAAATTGAACGATGACGAGCGTCATTTCGTCAAACACGTACTGGCATTCTTCGCTGCGAGCGACGGAATTGTAAATGAGAATTTGGCGGAAAACTTCGTAGCCGAAGTACAGTACACCGAAGCAAAGTTCTTCTATGGTTTTCAAATCATGATGGAGAACATCCACTCTGAGACCTATAGTCTGCTTATTGATACTTACATCAAGGACCCAAAAGAAAAAGACTTCCTTTTCAACGCCATCGAAAATCTTCCTTGTGTTACTAAGAAGGCGAACTGGGCACTGCGTTGGATCGAAGAAGGATCTTTCGCAGAGCGTTTGATTGCTTTTGCAGCAGTCGAAGGAATCTTTTTCTCCGGGTCCTTTTGTTCCATCTTCTGGCTGAAGAAGCGGGGATTGATGCCAGGACTATCATTTTCTAATGAATTAATCTCGCGCGATGAAGGAATGCACTGTGATTTTGCCTGCCTTCTTTACAATGATCACATTATCAACAAACTACCTAAGGAAACCGTCCGGGAGGTTATTGTAGATGCGGTAACTATCGAAAAGGAATTCGTATCCGATGCCCTACCAGTTGGTTTGATTGGTATGAACGCAGATTTGATGTGTCAGTACATTGAGTTTGTGGCCGACCGTCTATTGGTAGCCCTACGACACGAAAAAGTATACAATGTCGAAAATCCATTCCCTTGGATGGATATGATCAGCTTACAGGGTAAAACCAACTTCTTTGAAAAGCGGGTTGGAGATTATCAGAAATCTGGTGTAATGGCGGATCGCGAAAAGCAGATCTTCTCTTTGGACGAAGACTTCTAGGTCTGGCCACCAGCTACACCCCCCAACTTTAAACATAATAACCTTCAAATCAACCCCGCATCATGAATGTCATCAAGAGAAGTGGTAAGCGCGAAAGTGTTTCGTTCGATAAAATCACCGCGCGCATTAAGAAACTATGTTATGGCTTAAACCAGACCTACGTCGATCCAATCGAGATCGCCAAGAAAGTGATTCTGGGCCTATACGATGGGGTAACCACTACTGAACTAGATAATCTGGCTGCCGAGACATCGGCAACTATGGCTACGGTACACCCGGACTATGCTATTCTAGCCGCCCGGATTGCTGTGTCCAATTTACATAAAAACACAAGTAAGTCGTTCTACAAAACGGTTAAGGAGTTATACCACTACATCGATCCCAAAACGGGAGAGAAAGCGGGGCTCATCGGTGATGAAACCATGGGCATTGTGGAGAAAAACCGCGATGAGCTGGACAGTGCCCTGATTTTTGATCGGGACTACGAGTTCGATTACTTCGGTTTTAAGACCCTAGAACGTTCTTACTTATTGAGGATGAACGGTGAGGTAGTCGAACGCCCCCAGCATATGATTATGCGGGCGGCCGTAGGTATTCACGGTGCCGATATCAAATCGGCGATTGAGACCTACAACCTGATCTCCGAAAAGTGGTTTATTCACGCAACACCAACCTTATTCAACGCGGGGACTCCCAAACCACAGCTTTCTTCTTGCTTCCTGTTATCCATGACAGAGGACAGTATTAGTGGAATCTTTGATACACTTTCTCGCTGTGCCAAAATTTCCCAATCTGCGGGTGGTATTGGTTTAAGCATCCACAACGTTCGAGCCAAAGGAAGTTATATCAAAGGAACCGGTGGTACCTCTAATGGGATCGTACCGATGTTGCGGGTCTACAACGACACTGCTCGCTACGTAGATCAGGGCGGTGGAAAGCGGAAAGGAGCTTTTGCCGTATACTTAGAACCATGGCACGCAGATATTCACACCTTCCTGGATCTGAAAAAGAATCACGGTAAGGAAGAACTACGTGCACGGGATCTATTCTACGCAATGTGGATTCCCGATCTATTCATGGAACGCATCAAAGCAGACGCCGAGTGGTCGCTATTCTGCCCGAATGAATGTCCGGGTTTATACGACACTTAAGGTGGAGAATTCGAGGCCTTGTACCACAAGTACGAAAATGAAGGTCGGGCCCGGAAAACGATTAAAGCGCAAGAATTGTGGTTCTCCATTCTGGAAAGCCAAATTGAAACTGGTACGCCCTACATTCTGTACAAAGACGCTTGCAACCGGAAGTCGAACCAAAAGAACTTGGGAACTATCCGGTCTTCTAACCTATGTACGGAGATTTTGGAATACACCTCTCCCGATGAGGTAGCGGTTTGTAACCTGGCTTCTATCGCTTTGCCAAAGTACGTTACGAATGATGGTACGTTTGATTTCGAGCGCCTCTATGAAGTAACGCGTGTGGTTACTCGTAATCTGAATAAGATCATCGATGTCAACTACTATCCGATCGAAGAGGCGCGCAATTCTAACATGCGCCACCGTCCCATCGGTATCGGGGTGCAGGGTTTAGCGGACGCTTTCATCAAAATGCGCTTCCCCTTCGATAGCCCAGAAGCGAAGCAACTGAACAAAGATATCTTCGAAACGATCTATTACGCGTCGCTGGTCGAGTCTAACGAACTTGCGAAGAAAGAAGGAGCGTACAGCTCATTCGAAAGTTCGCCAGCGAGTGAAGGCCAGCTGCAATTTGATATGTGGGGTGTAAAACCTTCCAAGCGTTGGGACTGGACTGAATTGAAGAAATTAATTAAGAAAAATGGCCTGCGGAATAGCTTGCTACTCGCACCTATGCCAACGGCTTCTACCTCCCAAATTTTAGGGAATAATGAGTGTTTTGAGCCTTACACGGCCAATATCTACACTCGGCGTACCCTATCTGGTGAATACATCGTCGTTAACAAGCATCTACTCAATGACCTGATCCGCTTAGGACTGTGGAACGAAGACATGAAGCAACGCCTAATGGCAGCCAACGGTTCCATCAAGGACTTCCCGGATATTCCACAGGAATTGAAAGATCTGTACAAAACGGTTTGGGAGATCAGCCAAAAAGTCATCATTGACATGGCCGCTGATCGGGGTGCATTCATCTGCCAAAGTCAAAGTATGAACTTGTTTATGGAGAATCCGAATTTTGGGAAACTAAGCTCCATGCATTTCTACGCTTGGCAGAAAGGATTGAAAACGGGTATGTATTACCTGCGTTCAAAAGCTGCTACGGACCCGATCAAATTTACGGTCAAGCAACAATTTCAAGAAGACAGAACTTCCAATAAATCCACTGTTCCAACTGTAGAAACAGTAGAAGCGCAAAATGGTAACGCAGCGCAGGTTGCTGCCATGAAGCCAATTAAGCCAGAGGATATGCCGGACGGGCAAGCTTGTAATCTGGATGATCCAGATTGCTTGATGTGTGGTGCTTAATTGGATGGGGCGACCCAACAGCATTTGAGTAATCATCATTATGGGGGTTCCCAAATATTGGCTGGCGACTCCTAAGCACGAGTGTACTTCTTTCTACACCGAGTTTTTCACCACTCGTTGCTGTTGGTCGACACGCTTTATTTGGAGTTTTAACTGCAATAAGGTTCAATCAATATCCCTGATTTAACCCCCTTTACATGGGATGGCCGTGGCCATCCCATTTTTTATTTCCCATAAGTTTATCGGTCCTCCAAATCAGCTTAAGTTACAAAGTACTAAGCCAATAATTGTTTAACCAATTGAGGAACGCCCACCGTTGCCGGTTCATTCATTACTGTCAGTTGACTGCTGTTAGATAATTCGTAATTGATCGAAGGTTTGGGGTCGACGTAGTATACGGGAGTCCCCTTAGGGGCGTAGCCTACCAAACCAGCGGCAGGATAAACCTGCATGGATGTTCCTACTATGATGATAATATCGGCCTGCGAAGTAACTACTGCTGCGGGTTCTAGCTCGGGTACCATCTCCCCAAACCATACGATATGGGGACGTAGCTGGTGGTTGTGCGGGCAAACCTGCCCCCAGTTCAAATCTTCCTTCCATTCGGTAACGTACCTTGGATTACCGGTAGAGCGGACCTTGAATAGTTCTCCGTGCAAGTGGATGACCTGCTTACTCCCAGCTCGCTCGTGTAGGTCATCTACGTTTTGTGTCACAATGGTAACGTCGTATTTATCCGCTAATTTGACGAGTGCTAAATGCCCCGCATTGGGTTGTACCTCGTGCAATTGCCGCCGCCGTTGATTGTAGAATTCTAATACCAGCTCCGGGTTTTTGCGCCAGCCTTCCGGAGAAGCTACTTCCATAACATCGTGTCCATGCCATAGGCCATCCGCATCGCGGAAGGTTTGGATTCCACTCTCGGCGCTGATGCCGGCTCCGGTCATTACGACAATTTTTTTCATGCTATTTTGCCTTTCTTTTATTCAGGAAAACACCCAGAGGGTTTTTCTCAAGGTAACAAACGCGTCCTAATCACGGATCAAATCCGGTAAAAAAGTGATACACCATGCTATTGATTGATATTCTAGGTTGGATTGGATCTATTTTTTTAGTGGGAGCCTACTGGTTGGTGAGTAAAAATCGCATTACGGCACAATCGAAACCGTACCAAACGCTCAATGTGCTTGGGAGTATTTTGCTGACCATTAATACGGTTTATTACGGGGCTTACCCTTCCAGTGCTGTAAACATTATTTGGATTTTCATCGGAGGGTATTTTCTCTGGAAAACCTTCGTCCGGCCAAATTCTGAACCTGCTTAGTATCCTTTGGGACTATGGAATATGACTATCTATGCTCCAGTGGGGTGCTTTGAGTGCTTCTACAAAAAAGAGGTAAGGAGCCTCCTTTTGATCATAAAGACCTTGGATTCTTACCTTTTGCAGTTATTCAGAGAAAAAGGGAGTAACTTCAAAATCCATCTACGAGATTTAGATGCTCTCGTAGATGGATCCAGAATCCTGCATTTCTTAAAAAAGCGGGACTGATACTTTCTATATATAGGGATGGGACCTAATCAAACCATTTCATTTTGGGTATATACCTTGGGCGATACCCATTCCGTCAGCGTCCAGCCTAGCGCATTTACTCGGAAATGATCTTCGGATTGTTGAGCATTCAACGGACTTATCAGCCCTGGTAGCAAAGGCCTTTTATTTTACGACGGTTCTGATATTGAAGATGTTGGGGCTTTTCCCATGGGAGCCTTTGCTACATTAAACTCCTAAGCTCCGATAAGCAGGTCCAATCTGATCGACTAAATCGGAGGCGAGTAAGGCTTCCTGACCAACTACTTCGGCGGCGAGGTCACCCGCCCGCCCGTGCAAGAAAACACCGAGAATCGCTGCTTGGCCAGGGGCATACCCTTGCGCTAATAATCCGGTAATCAAACCAGTAAGGACATCTCCAGAACCTCCTGTTCCCATTCCCGGATTCCCAGTGCTGTTGAAGAATATTCGCCCATCGGGTAAGGCAATCCGGCTAAAAGCACCTTTAAGAATAATGACGCATTGGTACTTCTTAGCGGCTTGGCGTAGCTGCTCTAGCTGATCTAAGCTATGCTCCGAAGGTCCAAAAAGGCGACTGAATTCTTTTGGGTGAGGGGTGAGAATAGTATTTGCTGGTAGATGTTCGAGCCACTCGGTGTGTTGAGCTAGAATATTTAGGGCGTCGGCATCGAGTACCAAAGGAACGCTCGTTTCTTGTAGTAACTCTTTCAGTACATTGGCCGTATCAGGGTGTTGACCAATTCCGCAGCCCATGCCAATACTTTGGTAGCGGGATAAACTAGGTAAGATCGAGATATGGTTATCCACGGGGTCTAGGGATACGACGGCTTCCGGAAAGCTGATTTGTAACATCAGTTCTCCCTTGGCAGGTATATGGGCGGAGACCAGTCCACAGCCACTACTTAAGCCGGCTTGTGTGGCCAGAATACCCGCGCCCATCATGCCACGGCTGCCCACTAGTAAGAGAGCGTGCCCAAAAGTCCCTTTATGCCCAAAACGCGGCCGTGGCCGGTAGATCGATTGGATGATTGTAGCGTCTACGTACCGAAATGGACTTGGATGTGCTTCGACGAAGCCAGCGTGTAAACCAATGTCTAAAGTTCGCCATTCGCCGGTATACTTAGCGTGTTCGGTTACAAAGAAACTCCGCTTGGGAACCTGAAAGCTGACGGTATGGTGGGCTTGAAGGATGGCCCCCTGGCTTAGCTGATCCGCAAAAAGCCCCGAAGGTATATCGACCGCCAATCGAGTAATATCTTGTTGGTTGATAAACTCAATGAACTCCGCCCAGTATCCTTTGATAGGTCGGCTTAAACCCGAGCCAAAAAGAGCGTCGATTAAGACGGATTTAGCGTGTATTAGAGGGTAGGCATCCCCGTCCATAATACGGTAGATCGATCCGTAGGCATTGAGCACAAATCGTTCTGCATTGGTATGGTTGTCGGTCGACCGCTTCGAGCCTATTTGAACGTCCCAAATTTGTATCGTATACCCATTCTCCGCTAATAGGCGACCAATGGCCCATCCATCACCTCCGTTATTGCCGATACCGCAGAGAATCGTAATTGTACCGGACTCATCGGGAAAATGGTTCATGAACCAGTCGACAAAAGCCTGTGAGGCTCGTTCCATTAGATCAATGGAAGCAATGGGTTCATGCTCGATGGTATAAGCATCCCAGGCCCTGATTTGGGCAGCTGAATAAATGTGCATATGGGTGGTTATGATCCCTGTTTGAGCGATTCAAGGGTTTTATACATGGCACCGTCCTTAGAAATCAGACAGCCGCCCTCTAGCATACGGAAAAGTTCTTCTTCCCGGTTTGGTTTATAGCCTTTTTCTCCTTGGTACATTTTGAGTTGAGCACCGGACGATTTTAGCTGTTGTACCATCTCCTCCGGGCTATCATTGCGAGTGAAATCAATAGCACTTTCTCCTTGGATAGTGAGCCCTAAAAGGTGGATTTTATTGGCTTCGCAACGGAAGGTTTTAAGATCCGTTTGGCTCTTAAATTCCAGATATTCAATGCCTTTGAGAATGCGATCGAATACGAGGTCGCTAAACACCTCGATTAACTCATCGACTTGCTCGGGTTTCTCTTTTTTCAGTTTTTGCCATTCGTCTACCGTAATCTGGCTAGTCGATAAAAATCGAACAAATTCCTGCTCCAGATCGGCTAATTCAGCTGGCTGTAATCTGCGATATTTCATAGTCGAGTTCATTTGCCGACAAAGATGCAAAAATCAATGAACGGCCACCGTATTTCTAACTTGCCAAGCGTTGCGCAGAATTAGAAAAAAGGGAATCCACCAAATGAGATCGTTAGTCAGTATGTTGAGGCCTGCCCTGGGAGTAAATGTTCCATCATAGAGTGCTTTGGCGAAACCTAGAGGTCCCAGGATCTTGCCCATCAGCCCTACCAATACGATTGGCCAATGCCTGAGGGGATTGAACGCAGCAATTCCGTAGCCGACTCCGTAGACCCCAACGATCATACCCACGCATTGCCAGATTTCCGGATAAAGTGGGCGTTCCATTCCTGCCCAGTCGAAATAGGAATTGGGAAACAGCACGACCCACGCTCCCCAGATGATGTTGTAGATAGCAGCAGCAATAAGAACATGCTTCATCCAGGTGGGATGGTCTGTCTCATTTTGTCGATTCGTTGGCATCGTAGACAGTACGTCTCCAG
>JBCDIO010000103.1:0-8250 GCA_038748815.1 Bacteroidota bacterium | reverse complement strand
GATTATCTAGATCACAGATGGTATCTCCGGTACGCAGGTCTTTGAAACCTACTGCCGCAGCGATATCACCAGCTTCTACTTTTTCGATCGCGTTCTGCTTGTTGGAGTGCATTTGGTACAAACGAGAAATCCGTTCTTTTTTACCAGAACGAGTATTCAAAACGTAGCTACCAGCATTTAACACACCAGAGTAAGCCCGGAAGAATGCCAAACGACCTACGAATGGGTCCGTAGCAATCTTAAATGCAAGCGCCGCAAAAGGCTCGTCTACACTTGGCTTACGGATTTCAGGCTCTTCTGTCTTTGGGTTTGTTCCTTCAATTGCCTCAATGTCTACAGGAGATGGCAAGAAGGCACAAACAGCATCAAGGACAGCCTGTACACCTTTGTTTTTGAAAGCAGAACCACACATCATTGGTGTAATACTCATATCGATAACCGCAGCGCGAATCGCAGCGCGGATTTCTTCTACAGAGATAGAGTCTGGATCTTCGAAGTATTTCTCCATCAAAGATTCGTCATACTCGGCCACTGATTCCAATAATTTCTCGCGGTACTCAGCAACGGTATCGACTAGATCTTCAGGAATATCGATAACTTCGAACGTCATTCCACGGTCCTCTTCATTCCAGATGATCGCCTGATTGGTGATCAAGTCAACAACTCCACGGAAACGCTCTTCGGCACCGATGGGTACTTGTAGAGGAATCGCGTTGGCTCCCAACTTTTCACGAACATCATTGACCACGTTAAAGAAATCGGCTCCAGAACGGTCCATTTTGTTAACGAACCCGATGCGAGGAACTTTGTATCGGTCAGCTTGACGCCACACTGTCTCAGACTGAGGTTCAACACCAGAAACAGCACAAAATAGGGCAACTGTACCATCCAATACACGCAATGAACGTTCTACCTCTACCGTAAAGTCAACGTGACCTGGGGTATCAATAATGTTTACTGCGTATGGCTGATCTTTCCACTGCCACTCTGTTTTGGTAGCCGCAGAGGTAATGGTAATACCACGCTCTTGCTCTTGCTCCATCCAGTCCATGGTAGCCGCACCATCGTGTACCTCACCAATTTTGTGGCTGATACCTGTGTAGTACAGAATACGCTCAGTTGTGGTGGTTTTACCGGCATCAATGTGCGCGGCAATCCCAATGTTTCGTGTGAATCTTAGGTCTTTAGCCATGATAAACTCCTAAGAGGATTTAGTATGAATAAAAATTAAATACAGAAATTAGACGCGGAAGTGTGCAAATGCCCGGTTTGACTCGGCCATCTTGTGCGTATCTTCCTTACGTTTTACAGCAGCTCCTTCGCCTTTGCTTGCCGCAAGTAGCTCAGCAGCTAACTTCTCCGCCATTCCCTTTCCACTGCGTTTGCGAGCAAACATAATCAACCACTTCATTCCGATGGAAATCTTACGCTTTGCTCGAATTTCTGTTGGAATCTGGAAAGTAGCACCACCAATACGACGAGAACGTACCTCAACTTGGGGCATCGCATTGTTCAAAGCTTTCTTGAACACACCGTATTCGTCACCGCCCGTACGCTCCTTAATGATATCCATTGCATCATAAAAAATGCGGAACGAGACAGACTTCTTTCCTCTCAACATCAAGTTGTTGACGAAAGTTGTTACCATTTGATCTCCATACCGTGGGTCTGGAGCAACTATTCTTAACTTTGGCTTTCTTTTCCTCATTGGAACTTAATTACAAGTCTTCAACTTAACCTGACAATCTATTTCTTAGGACGCTTCGTACCGTAACGAGAGCGACTTTGCAAACGACCTTCCACGCCAGCGGTATCAAGTGCACCACGTACAATGGTGTAACGTACACCAGGAAGGTCCTTTACCCGGCCTCCACGCACCAACACAATCGAGTGCTCTTGCAAGTTGTGCCCTTCGCCCGGGATGTAAGCAATCACCTCAATACCATTGGTTAGACGCACCTTGGCCACTTTCCGCAAGGCAGAGTTTGGTTTCTTCGGGGTTGTTGTGTATACCCGAGTACATACTCCGCGGCGCTGTGGGCACGCATCAAGAGCGCGAGATTTGCTCTTCATGACCACTTTCTTTCTTCCCTTGCGAACTAATTGATTAATAGTAGGCATCTATCCAGAAAATTTTGTTTATGCTCTTCTTTTATAATTGCTTCTTTTCAACTGAATTCAATAGATAAAGGTTTATTGATTTACTCAGCTTCTAGAAAAGCGATTGCAAAGGTAATACTTTTTGCGAGCAAAACCAAAGGGATGTTATCTTTTTTCAAAGCCTGGAAGATTTGTGGGAAAGCATCCCCAAAGGGTGATTCTGACAACCTCTCGGATATTTTTCGTTGGTCCTTGTTTTCCAGTCTTTTACTGCTTACCCCAGCAGCTAAACCGTATAAAATTTTCTAACGAGGCTTCTTTCTTTTTCTCTTTTCAGAGTCCTATGCAGCCTTTATATTTGTTATATGACCGATTCTGTTTTCTCCTCCCGTTTTCCACTACCGGCCATTGGATACCGCATTCGATTTTCGGTACGCACCTATGAAGTGGATAAAAATAAAACTATGCCCCTTCCCGCCCTGGTCAAGCTTTTGCACGAAGCCGCCATGCAAAATGTACTACACCTTAAATTGTCGGTTTGGGATTTGGAGCCTCACGGCATATCCTGGGTACTCATCCGAATGCGCATCGAAGTAAGCCGCTATCCTACACTCGGAGAGGACATTGAAATCGTCACCCACCCCTCCGGATTTGATCGATTTCTGACCCACCGGGATTACCGAGTGTTCGACCGGGAAGGAAACGAGATTGCCAGATCCTCTTCCACCTGGCTTCTGATGAATATGGAAACTCGGAAAATAGCCCGCTTACCCCAGTTCATTCTGGACTTTTCGAAACAAATGCCACCCAAGGAGACTTGCTTAGCACCACCATCAGCGGCTTTGCCCGAACTGGGGCAGACTAGTCATTTAATGAAAACCACCGTACAATGGCACGAACTGGACTGGAACGGACATCTAAACAATATGTATTACGTACAATGGATCATGGAAGCCAGCGGAACCCAACGTCTGGAAGAGCAAGAAGTATACGAGTTAGATATCATCTACAAGCAAGAAGCCATTCTGGGTGAAAAAATAAGGTCTGAGCTTAGTCCCAGTGGACAAGCCCAGACCCTATTGCACCGGCTTTCGGGTCCAGAAGACCGCGAGTTAGCGGTAGCGCGTAGCTATTGGCGAACTAAAAGTTAACCTCAAAGGTTTTTTCTTCGCTCCCCCGGCGAACGACCACCGTAGTAGACTGTCCAGCTTCGTACTGGCTGAGCCCCTCCATGTAGTCGTAGATATCTTTCACTTTAACTTCCCCAATCTGAATGATCACATCCCCGTTTTCTAGACCTGCCGCTTGGGCCGCCCGCCCGTCTAGGACTCCATCGATCCGCATACCTTCTCCATTATATACGTAGTCAGGCATAACCCCAAGGCTTACCTTAAAGCGAGCCGCTTGCCTACCTTGTGATTCATCTTTTGTTTTGGAGAATGCTAGTTTACCTTCACCATTAGCTTGTCGGATAATCGCCACAATGAATTCGGAAATTTGCTGAATACCCGCAAAGTTGATAAACTCACTATCATCAATGGGTTTATGGTAATCATTGTGCTGCCCGGAGAAGAAATGCAGAACCGGAATATCCTTCAAATAAAAGGACGTGTGATCGGAGGGGCCAATTCCACCTACACCTTTTTTTACGATAATCGTCGACTGTGCCGCCTCTGTGGCACCCAATACATCATCCCAGGCCGGTGACGTGCCGGTGCCATTGACCGAAAGAACACCCGATTCCTGTAGACGACCGACCATATCCATATTAAGCATGTAGTTTACAGTAGATAGGTCAACTGTCGGATTAGCCACAAAGTATTTAGAGCCGTAAAGGCCCAGCTCTTCACCGGAGAAACCAATGAATAGGTAATTGTTCTTAGACTTTTTTTGTTTAGCGAGTGCTTCGGCAAGCCATAACATGGCCGCCACTCCACTAGCATTATCATCCGCTCCATTATGGATAGCCGGTTCTCCCGTATGCCGAGAACCGAAATTCCCCATGCCTAAATGATCATAGTGGGCTCCAATAACCACCGTTGTTTTAGCACCTTTATCCAGAAAAGCGACTACATTCATGCCCTTTCTGTCTATGGTTTCTTCCGCGTGTGGATTGGGCTTGTACTTGAAATCGAATGGCTGAAAATACGCTTCGGTACCGGCCGGCGTTGCCCCGATTTCTGCAAAGCGGTGTGCTAAGTATTGAGCGGCTTTGAGCTCTCCCATGGTTCCTGTTTCGCGACCTTCTAGATAATCACTCGCTAAGTAAACTAAATCAACCTCTAATTGAATATCAAATGCGGGCTTAGGTTCCGTTTGTGCAGAAAGCATTCCTCCGACTACTAAAAATAGGCCCAGAATATAGTTTCGAACCGTATGCATAATTTGGTTTCTATTAAATGATTAGATTGTTTTCGGGTGCAAAGGTAGCGGCAAACTCGCTATTTAATCCATATAATTACTAAAATTCTAAAAGATGACTCAGAATAAACTAGGTAAGGAGGTAAAGGTTCGGTTAGCCCTCCACGAGGATTTACCAGCGATTCATGCACTAGTGGGGGAATTAGCCGATTACGAAAAAGAATCCGACGCCTTTGTGGCAACGCTAGAAGACTATCAACGGGATTTTGCGGAGGGTATTTTTGCTGCTTTTGTTGCGGAAATCGATCAAGAGGTCATTGGAATGGCTTTATTTTATACGGCCTATTCTACCTGGAAAGGCAAGATGCTCTGGTTAGAAGATTTTGTAGTTAAAGAATCTTACCGAACCCACGGAGTTGGACAAGGTCTGTTTGATCGACTAATTACGCATGCCCAAGCTACCGGATGCCAACTTATGAAGTGGCAGGTACTAGATTGGAATACACCCGCCATTCGGTTTTACGAAAAGAACGAGGCAACCATTGAGAAGAACTGGTGGAATGGCAAGATTGCGTTTTGAGGTATTTTGCAGACAATTGACTTCTAAAGGTTCTCGGATTAGGCTGTCGAGTCTTGGGAAATTCAAAAAACCAATGTACATTTGAGTTACCCTCCAAGGATGCTAAACTAAGGATCCAATTAGTCGCACAACTCTCTCCCTGAGCATGCATTCGCTTTTGAGCGAAGCAATTTCAACGAAACATTCATCAGGAACAAAAGACCTAGGCCAATACCATTCGTATTGGGGCTTAAAACTATAGTGTTTCATAGTGTGAGGGGTAACCACTTAGGTGGTTGCTCCTTTTTCAGTTATTGGTCACGCCCAAGGAGAAAATCAGCTAAATGCTGAAACTGGGCAATTGATGCCGATTGGGCGTTTTCTAAAGCATCTAAAAAGGCTAAGCCTTTCCGTTTGTAGTCCTGCTTAACATCCTCTGCGAGTGCTCGGATGCCTACACGGTCGAAAATGGCCCTCACAGCCGCAATTTTACTAGCTTCATCGGCTGGTTTATTTTGCATTAATTGCCGAAGAGCCACTTGATCTTCGGAAGAAGCTTTTTCAAGGCAGGTAAGCACTAAGAAAGTCTTTTTGTTCTGGACAATGTCCCCTCCCACCTTTTTACCAAACTTTTCTGGATCACCGTAAGTATCTAGTATATCATCCTGGATTTGGAAGGCAATTCCAATATGACGACCATATTCATAAAGTCGAAGGGCATCTTCTGTCGACGCTCCCCCCAGCAAAGCTCCCACTTCTAGGCAAGCCGCAAATAGAACGGAGGTCTTTAACTCAATCATTCGGATATATTCATTGAGCTGTACCCTTTTTGATTCCTCAAAATCCACATCCATCTGCTGCCCCTCACAAACCTCTTTGGCCGTCTGGTTAAATCGCCGCAATACCGGGCCCAATAGATGCTCTGGAACGGCCTGCTGCAGCAATTCATAGCTTTTGATCAACATTAAGTCACCGCTCAAGATTCCGGTATTCAGATCGTATTTAGTGTGCACAGCTGGCATACCTCTCCGCAAGGGTGCTTCGTCCATAATATCATCATGTACCAAAGAAAAATTATGGAAAACCTCGAACGCTAAAGCAGCTTGTGCGGCGTGGGTGTTTGACTTACCAAAAGCATCGGCAGCCATCAGTAAAGCCACGGGACGAAGTCTTTTCCCGCCCAAGCGCATGATGTAGTCAATAGGCTCGTACAAGCCACGAGGTTCGGCCAAGAAAGAATACTCCGCCAGATAGGATTCGAAGATCTTTTGATATTGGGACAAGAAATTTGACATATGGCTCTGCGTTTGGAAGCAATGATACTTATTTTTTAGGGCTAGGATTTTTCTATTGGGTCTGAAAAAAGGAAATTCTCTTATGGTGATATTCCATATTTCGTGATTAGATTATCTATTTATTGCCATTATTCTATGACTATCCCCTATTTTTTAGGGTAAAGTCCAATTTTTTGGTAAATTGACATAGATATCAAATCATTAAACAGTTTGTTATCGTATTAGCAGTTGGTTTACCCCCCACAGAAACATTCGTTTCATTTTCACCAATTGACTATACCTCCTTAATGGGAACGCGAGGTACTTTTCGCCTCGAACGTGGTTTAGACCCGATCTGATAAATAAAGTAAAGTTCATACGGAAAAGGCCCGTTATGAGACAGATCCCGTTAATCTAGGTAAGTCATTATGCCCCGAAACAGTAAAGACGTTATTCTACTCATTGAAGATAACCCAGCGGATACCCTAAGAACGGAAATCTATTTGGAGGAGGCTATCAATGAGTACCAATTAATTAAGGCGAACACCTTTCGCGAAGGTGCCGAAGCACTGGAGAAACACGAGAATATTGACCTCGTACTCCTCGATCTAACACTCCCTGATATGCAAGGGGGGATAAAAGCCTTGGAACGCTTTCTGAACGAAAATTCAGACAAACCAGTCATTGTACTAAGTGGTAACACTAGTGATCGTCTAGCTTCTCTGGCCGTCAAAGCAGGAGCGCAGGATTATCTATTAAAGCGACCATTAACCTCTTTTTGGCTGGATCGCTCCATCCAACATGCACTACAACGATTCTTCACTAAGAAAGAATTGGAAGAGGCTAACGAAGCACTAGAATTATATAAAAATCGGACGAGTATCGCCCAGGCCATTTCTAACCTCGGAGAATGGGAGCTCGACCTAGTTACCAATAAAATGATATGGTCTGAGCAGATCTACCGCCTCTTAAATCTGCCTCCAACGCTCGAGCCTCGCCTCCAAAACTATCTGGAAAAGGTTTATCCCCAAGATAAAGACCTTGTTATCGACTTCTTTGAAAAAGCCACCCGAGATGACAAAATTCACAGTTTAGAGCATCGAGTTATTCTTGATGGATATCAAGTACGTTTTGTAAAATTGAACGCTCGCTTAATTAGCGTCGAACGAACGCAGAAGCTAGCTCTGATAGGAAGCATTCAGGATATCTCTGCACTTAGAATGTCTAAGCAAAACGAAGTAGATAAAGTATTAGCCCAGCAAGCTAATACTATCTGGAAGCAAATTGTCGGGGAACTGGATTTTCAAGTACGAGCCCCGTTATCCAAGATTCTCAACACGTTGACTGTACTATTTCCGGAGTCGTCATCTATTAGTGCGGAGCACAAGAGCCTGCGCGATCAGATTTACCAAGCCTCCAATGATTTGTCTAACTCTACGACTAGAATTCTAAACTTCAGCGTGTTATTGTCGGATAACCTGACACTAGAAAAGGGTCCATTTAAATTGAAGAATCTTCTCCAACAGATGGAAAGGCTCATTCACGGATCTAGTAAATTCTTAACTCCTTTTAAGTCATTTATCCCCGAAGCTGCTGATCAAAAACTAATGGGAGACCAAGGTAAATTGCTACTACTGGCCTATAATATTGGATGGTTCTGCTTACTAAAAAGCTCCAATTCTAATCAGCTAACCTGCACTTCTCAAGTTCTTCTAGACACTCCTGATTCTACCGAAGGAATATTAGAGATCTCGTTTAAGGATGATCAATGGAAAATCAGCCCCGAAGCTACCGATCGCTTACTTGGTAAGAATCAAGAAATAGTGCCAATCGACTCCGTACTAAAAAACTGGAAAGAAGAACTAGAATTGCAATTTCAGGTTATTAAACGGCTTCTACCGGTTTTGCAAGGATCTCTCAAAGCAAATACCAATGGTCAGGGTACACAAATTCAAT
>JBCDIO010000102.1:0-8285 GCA_038748815.1 Bacteroidota bacterium | reverse complement strand
CTTAAGGAAGGAGCCAATAGTAATACCGATATTTTTGAGGACTTTTCCCAGCTTATCATTAGCTAGTCTAGCTGGATTTTCTACCTTTGATGCCGTTGAGCCTGACCAGTATAACCAACTAATCAAAAGCCTCACCATGTCTGCAGACGCGTTTAAAGTAGAAGGAGGAGCCCGCCTCCAAGGTTCAATCGTACCGCAAGGTGCCAAGAACGAAGCCCTACAAATATTGTGCGCCACCCTATTGACCCCCGAAAAGGTTACCATATCCAATGTACCGGATATCTTAGATGTACAACGGCTCATCGAATTACTCCGAGGCTTAGGCGTAAAAGTCGAACGCTTAAAACCAGATACCTATGTGTTTCAAGCCGATGACATCGATTTAGACTACTTCGAATCAGCGGAATTTCAAGAAAACTCTAAGAAAATCCGCGGTTCAGTAATGTTGATCGGACCCCTCCTAGCGAGGTACGGTAAAGCCTTTCTGCCCAAACCCGGTGGCGATAAAATTGGACGACGGCGATTAGATACTCACTTCCTAGGCCTAAGAAAGCTGGGCGGTGTTTTTCGCTTCGACTCCGAAAATGACCAGTACTTCATTGAATCCCAACAACTCAAGGGGACTTACCTATTGATGGATGAGATCTCTGTAACCGGTACCGCTAATGTCGTAATGGCGGCCGCACTCGCAGAAGGAACGACCCGCATCTACAATGCCGCCTGCGAACCGTATGTGCAGCAACTTTGCCGCCTACTCCGCGCTATGGGGGCAAATATTGAAGGCCTCGGGTCTAACCTGCTCACCATCCAAGGAGTCAATCAACTTGGCACTGCCAATCACCGGGTACTACCCGATATGATCGAAATTGGAAGTTTCATCGGCTTGGCCGCTATGACCCAAAGTGAGATTACCATTAAAGATGCCCAAATCAAAGAGCTAGGCATCATCCCCAGCGTCTTTGAGAAAATGGGGGTCTCCCTAGAATACCAGGGCGACGATATTCATATTCCCGCTCAGGAGTCTTACGAAATTCAGACCTTCATCGATGGCTCCATTCTGACTATTTACGATGCCCCCTGGCCCGGTTTCACCCCCGATCTGATGAGTATCATTCTCGTCATGGCAACCCAGGCCAGAGGGAGTGTACTCATTCACCAGAAAATGTTCGAAAGCCGTTTGTTCTTCGTAGATAAACTGATCGATATGGGTGCCCAGATCATTCTCTGCGATCCGCACCGAGCTACCGTAATTGGGCTTGACCGAAAATATCCGCTCCGGGGTATTCAGATGACCTCTCCGGATATCCGCGCTGGAGTTGCCCTGCTGATTGCCGCACTTTCCGCCAACGGAACCAGCATTATTAAAAATATTCACCAGATTGATCGAGGTTACCAGCATATCGATCAACGACTGAACGCCATCGGAGCTCAGATTACACGATTGTAACCTATGTATATCATCGCCTATTCTTTTAAAGTCAACAACAATATCCAGAAAGAATGGCTGGGCTGGATCAAAGAAGTCTTCATCAAGAAGCACCTGGATACAGAAATTTTTCTTGAATACAAGCTCACCCGGATCTTGAGTCTCGATTCCGAAGATGGACAGACCTACTCGATCCAGTTCAGTACCCAAGGACTTGGCCCCTTGCAAAAATTCTCTGCACTACACGCTACCGCTATTCTCAACGAACATCATCAACAGTTTGCCGGTCAATACGTTTCTTTCCAGACGGTCATGGAAGTGATTGCTTCATAGAGTGGCCGGAGTAAGCGTATGAAGAACTCCACGGCGATCATGCTTTTATTTTTGGCCAATACCATCTCTGGTATTGCCCAGGGTATTAGTATGATATCCATTCCTTGGTATTTCTCCCAACAAGAGGATATGACCCGCTTTGGGATGGTTTATGCATTAGCAACCTTGGTAGCTCTCTTTTGGGTTCCCATCAGCGGAATGCTTGTCGATAAATACAACCGAAAACATATCTTTTTAGCTATCACCAGCATCTGCGGAGCCTTGGTGTTAGGCATCGCCGTCTGGGGACAGATGCAAGATATTTTGCCGTGGTGGGCCGTAGCGGCAGTCTTTATGATCACTTTCTTCAACTACAATATCCACTACCCCAATTTGTACGCTTTCGCCCAAGAAATAACCGAACCCAGCCAATACGGGAGGATCACCTCCATTCTTGAAATCATTGGGCAAATGACCAGTGTCCTGGCGGGAGCAGGAGCCGCCATGTTATTGGAAGGTACCCAATCAGGAAGCATCAACTTATTTGGGGTAGAAGTAGCGGTTACCTTCCAGTTGGAGCCCTGGCTCATTCAGGATGTTTTCTTACTGGACGGTATCACGTATGTATTTGCTTTTCTGATTATTTCACTCATCCGGTACACCCCCATCAGCGAACGATTTCCAGAAACCGGCTCCGTATGGAAGCGGCTACAAACCGGATGGACCTGGCTGACTAGCCACCGTCATATTTTCCTATTTGGGCTGTTCTCCTACGTCTTATTTGCCACCATTCTAATCGAGGGCTTCTATCTAGGTGCCAATTACGTACAGCTTTTTTTGGAAGGAGGCGCCGGTGTGTACGCTGCTTCTGAAATGTATTTTGCCCTGGGCTCCCTACTTGCCGGTATTAGTATTCGAAAAGTTTTTGCCAGAATGGGTAGCCCTCGTTCCATCCTTCTGCTTACAGCACTTTCCACAATCATCTACCTAGGCCTCACCATCTTCAAAAGTATTCCCCTTTTTTACGTTTCCCTCTTTTTGGTTGGCTTATCGAATGCCGGTACCCGAATTCAACGGGTAACTTACCTATTCAAACTCATACCCAACCAAGTCTACGGACGGGCCTCCGGCATTTTCTTCCTCTTCAATGCTCTATTGCGTATCTTGTTGGTCGGCATTTTTGCCTTACCATTATTTCAGAATGGGAGTACTATTCAGTACACCTTCGGGATAATGGCCATCCTGTTAATTTTTGCATGCGCCGGACTCGTCTACATTCTCCCCAAAGTTCCTAAACATTAAGTGGAATATGGATGGGCGATTCTGAGCCCCAAAACTCAATGCTTATGAAAACCAATTGGACGCTCCTATTGCTACTGGCTCTTCCTTCTTGGCTATTATCCCAGCCACTCATTTCCTTTAATATTGATCTAGAAATTGACTTGATCAATTACACGGCTGTTAACTACAACGCACTGGAACGACCTTCGGGAAACATCCTCTTCAATACCACCGATGGTAACCAATTACTCCTGGGTGAGTTAAGTCCGCAGGGCGAGCCCATTTGGGCAAAACTTTGGTCAGCCGACAACCTGGGACAAAATATTCGACCCAACGAAATCCGCTTACTGGACGATGGCGGTTTCGTCGTAGCCGGCTCCGGTGTAACCCCCATTTCTGGCCCCGTCGGAAACTCGATCTTACTTCGGTTCGACCAAGACGGAAATCTTAACTGGGGCCGTTCTTACGGCCGCGGTACGGAACTAAACACCACCGTAGAACCTCTTGCCAATGGCGATTTTCTGCTCGCAACCACTACCGCCTCGCAGGTAGTCGGAAACTCCAATACGGACGTCCTCCTCATGCGAATTAGCTCCGAGGGAGAACTGATTTGGGCAAAGTCTTACGGAGCCGAAAATTTTGATCGGGCATACTCCGCTTTGGAGTTGGAGAATGGAGATATCTTGGTTGCAGGTGTATATACCAGCGCACCAGACTATTTACTGATGCGCCTGAATCCTGAAGGGAATCTAACTTGGGCCAAGTCTTACCCACTTACCCCTAACAATAGCGATCCCGATCAAATGATCCGCTTATCCAATGGGAATCTTTTATTGCGTGGTTTCAACAACGATACTTTCAATTCGGCGATTTTCTGCGTAGACGACAATGGCGATGTCATCTGGGCACAGGAAACATCCGATCCCGGTTCAGGGGTTTTCTTACGTACTACTCCTCATCCCGAAGAAGGTTTCTATACCTACGGTTTTGATTTTCAAGAAATGCCGAATGGCATTTTCGAAACGTTCGCCTACTTCAACAACGATGGAACCCTTAATTGGTCCGTTTTTACGGAGATTCAGCAAACGCAACCGGCCGATATGGAAGTAATGGACAACGGACACCTCCTATTCTTATCGGATCTTTCTGTTCCAAATCGGCTTGTCTTCCGACGACGATTGGGAACCTCCGCAGACTGTGAAGGCAAACTAGGTGATAACGAGTTGGAAATGCAAATGGTCGAGATCGAACCGACCTCACGGCTCCTCACCACAATGGAAGGAGGGATACAGGGGTCGCTTGCCATTTCTAGTATTGATCTGGATTTGGAGGTTGATGTTTTGTGTATAGACCTAACCGGCACCGAAGAATTATCCAACGCCCCTATTCGCGTATTCCCAAATCCCGTTGTTGATGAGTTACAGGTACAATGGCCGACCTCCTTCCAAAGGGACGATGCTTGGATCCAACTGATCAATGGACAGGGACAACTTATGGAATGGTTCCGCTTGAGCCCCGGTCAGGAGTACCTGGCAATCACGATGAGTAGCTATGCACCTGGGCCGTATTTTCTCTTGTTTTCAAACGGCACTACCCGCCAATTTGTCAAGCAATAGCTACGGTTTTCTGTCAGAATGGGAAGTATTCACTTTTGCACGGTTCTTGTACTGTCTGGAATCATTGTTCCTCATAAATACAACCAATCATGAATATTGTAGCTACAACCTTCGTATTCTTTGCAAAAGCGATCTACTACGCTTTACGTCCTCCACAACGTTAATTGCTAAGACCAAAAGAGGCTTCCCAATGGGAAGCCTCTTTTTTACGTCGGTCGGACAAAATACAACTCAGATTGCTAGCCCACCTAAATAAGGCCCTTTTCCTTTCTCATTAATTTTCCGTATCTTCGCTAGCGAATTTTCGCTTATTACTACTGCAAATAAAACCTAATTATGTTTTTTGATTTAACAGAAGAACAGTTAGCGGTACAAGCAGCCGCGCGTGAATTTGCCCAGAATGAGTTAAAGGCTGGTGTTATCGAACGGGATCGGGATATGATCTTCCCTAAGGAGCAAATCCGAAAAATGGGAGAATTAGGTTTTATGGGTATGATGGTAGACCCTAAATACGGAGGTAGCGGAATGGATTCGCTTTCTTACGTACTGGCCATGGAAGAAATCTCTAAGGTAGATAATTCCTGCTCGGTGATCATGTCCGTTAATAACTCCTTAGTTTGCTGGGGTATCGAAACCTTTGGAACCGAAGAGCAAAAAGAAAAGTACTTACCCAAGCTGACTTCCGGTGAGTGGATCGGCTCCTTCTGTCTCTCGGAGCCAGAAGCGGGAAGTGATGCGACTAGCCAACGGACTACCGCAATCGACATGGGAGATTACTACCTCCTCAACGGTACGAAAAACTGGATTACAAATGGTAGCTCATCGAGTGTACATCTGGTTATTGCACAAACCGATGCCGAAGCTGGACACCGTGGAATCAACGCCTTTATCGTTGAATCATCTTGGAAGGGAGTAACAGTTGGTGCCAAAGAAGATAAATTAGGAATCCGGTCTTCCGATACCCACACGATCATGTATACGGATGTGAAAGTACCTAAGGAGAACCGCATCGGAGATCACGGCTTTGGCTTTAAATTCGCCATGAAGACCCTGTCTGGTGGCCGGATCGGCATCGCGGCGCAAGCCCTGGGCATCGCAGCTGGTGCCTATGAACTATCCGTCGCTTATTCAAAAGAACGGGAAGCATTTGGCAAGCCTATTAGCCGCCACCAAGCCATTGCGTTCAAGTTAGCGGATATGGCTACGGAAATTGAAGCAGCCCGACTTTTGGTTTACCGCTCCGCTTGGTTGAAGGATCAATACCGCGATTATGACATGGCCAGCTCAATGGCAAAACTATACGCCTCCGAAGTAGCCATGCGCCACACGGTAGAAGCGGTTCAAGTCCACGGTGGTTATGGTTTCGTGAAAGAATACCACGTGGAACGATTAATGCGAGATGCTAAGATCACGCAGATATACGAAGGAACTTCCGAGGTACAACGGATTGTTATCTCGCGTAGCGTACTCAAAGGCCAGCTATATGTACCTACGATGGGGGGCTTAGCCTTCGAAAATGCATAATATCTTTTAAGATAAATCGCTCAAAAGGATCCTTCTCGGCCGAGAAGGATCCTTTTTTGCATCCTAAACAAACTATGTTTCTTTCCGCTCGTTTATTTTAGCAAAGGATAAATTGCGGACGCCACTCTATGAAAGGTTCTTTTCAAATTGCTCGGATATTTGATATTCCTGTAAAGATCCATTGGACCTTTCTCCTACTCTTACTTTATCTCGGAATAGGCAATGGTTATCTTGAAGATAACTGGATTTATGGCCTCTGGACTACTACCATTTTTTTAGCGCTTTTCTTTTGCGTGCTCTTACACGAATTTGGACATGCCCTCACCGCCAGGCGGTATGGCATTATCACCCACGATATCATTTTATCCCCTATTGGTGGAGTAGCTCGCCTCAAAAATTTACCAGAAAATCCCTGGGAAGAATTCTGGGTTGCCTTAGCGGGCCCTTTAGTCAATTTTGCGATTGCTTTTGTATTACTACCTTTTACTCTTTGGCTCTACCTTCCAGAAATCAGTAATTTAGTGGGCTACCTGTTACAAGAAGAATCACTTAAAGCTTCTTTAGAAACGACCTCCTTCTTTCGATTCTTTTTACCAACCATTCTCTTACTCAACATTGCGCTTGGGTTATTTAATCTTTTCCCTGCCTATCCGATGGACGGTGGGCGCATTTTACGAGCTGGCCTAGCGATTCGATGGGGATCGGTCCGAGCCACGAAAATTGCGGCTCGAACTGGTCAAGTACTGGCCTTCGTGATGTTTGCCTTCAGTTTTATTCGCGAAGACCTCATTCTCGCTATGATTGGTGCCTTTGTTTTCGTTACGGCCTCCAGAGAACTCCGACGTATCAAGATGGAGGGTTTCTTGCGAGAACGCACCGTCACAGAGATCATTTCGGAGCCTAAACGGATGGCTAAAAGCCTGCCCCTAGGAGAGGCTTTACCCCATTTTCAAGAGTACGAGCAGCCCATATGGGTACTGGGAGAGGGGGGAGAGTTTGTGGGAGTATTGACGGCGAATACCGTCCAGGAGGTATTAGCGGAACCAGAAGAAAATCGCCGTCAAGTACTAATTAATCAACCCATTGGTAGCTTCTTAGATACCTCTCATGAAATGATCACTAATACTACGACCCTCTTTGAGCTGAGTCGTTTACTACGAGACCAAGAACCTTCCAAAGTGTTTTTAGTCGTCGAGCAAGAACAGGTTGTTGGATTCGTGAGCCACACAGATCTTCGATCGTACATGGCTCAACAATCTAAATTTGGTTAAATGCGAAGCTGGCCCAAAAAGCAAGAAGGCTACCCCGAAATCGGGGTAGCCTTCTTGCTTTTTGGGCCGGTAATTTTTACAACTTGGCTTTTACCAAGTCAATTACATCCTCGGCTTCATCTGCGTATACTACCACATTCATAACGCTAATATCAAAAATGAATTGGTAACCGTTTTCTTTACCAACTGCATCGATAGCGTCTTGTACTTTTTGCAAAATAGGCTCGTAAAGCTCTTCTCGCTTGGACTGTACTTTTGCGTACAACCCCTGCTCGTAAGTACCAAAAGCCTCTTGCTCTTTGGTCAGTGCAGCTTCCTTCTCCTGCATCTCTACGGGAGTCAAAACGCCGCTTTGAGCTTCTTGGATGTATTTGCTGATTTTCGCTTGCAAGTCTTCGGCTTTCGCTTGCGCTTCGGTCTCTAACTGTTTCTGAAAAGCCGCCATTTTATCATCCGCAGCTTTCGTCTCTGGCATTTCAGCAAGTACCAGCGCTGAGTTCAAATAGCCAAATTTCTGTGCTTGAACCGCCGAAAGGCTGCCAACTATTAGTAGGGCAATCAGTAGATATTTGAATCCTTGTTTCATTCCTGTTCTTTACTTCTGTTTTAACAATATTGCTACCTATTAGACTGGAACACAGTACTCCGGGTAACAAAACTCGTGCAAAGGTAAAACTTCTTTACCAGCATTTATCGTGCAATTTCACACAAAATAACATCAATTTAGAACCTACTTAAGAATTCTTTAGGACTTACAAGAAATCCAAACAGCTCCTAAAAGTCGTAACACTGCACTCGTTTTCCACGTTTGGACCGATTTCCGCCCCCGTACTTTCGGTTACTGCCATCAAATTT
>JBCDIO010000101.1:0-8304 GCA_038748815.1 Bacteroidota bacterium | reverse complement strand
TGAAAGAAAGGACAGAGCCTTCTTGGACCTCATCGAACAGATAGGTGGTGCCTCTCCCCCCTTCTAAGCGAACGATGCATAGTTCGAAAACATTGGTTCCGTCGGGAGCACTGGCAATGGAATAGGAACGCCAGCGTTCTCGTCGCTTTTCACTAATGGGTAAGTCGAAGGTAACAAACTGCCCTGCCCGAAAATCGAAGCGTTCTAACTCGTCTGCTTGTATCCAAAACCGTCGGGTGGTGCTGCTAGCATCTTCTATCCGGATCACCCGGCCTTCGTACCATTTTCTTGGCATTCCTATCTCCTTTATTTAATCAAATCCTTGTATGGAAAAAACACTTCAAATCCTCGATCGTTGAAGTACGCTTGGGTTTTTACTCGCGGCTGATTGGAGGTAATCAACACAAAATCTCCCCCCCAGGCACCTAGCGATTTTACAGTACCCCAATAATCGGCAAAAAGACGCTCTTGCACTGGCTGCATTTGTAGTGCTTGGCTCGTAAAAACTTCGTGTTTTCGTACTGCGCTTTCGAAAGAGTCAATATCCTTCGCCTCGACCATCGCCCGGATCCGCTGATCCGCCTCGGCCATCCATTCCGGATGATCTTGTACTGCTTGGCGGTAATGGCGAATCCCTTCTCGGCTGTTCATCTTTTGGTTGAGATAGACAAAATACAGTTGATCCAGAAAAGCTGGATGCCAACTTGTATTGGTAAACCAACGATCGGGCTTTCGGCGGTACCATATCGCTCCTTTTGCCCCAGCCGTGGCAATATCGTACCCCGAGCCCCCCAGCGTGGCATCAGATATAGCAAAAGGGTCCGTCTGTGACCATTGCCCGAGCAAGTGTAGTAAGGTGGAACTAGACCCCAAGCCCCAGGTACGGTCAAATTCTAGCCGCGTTTGCACCAGCAGGGAGGCTTCTTTGGTCAGAAAAGACCTGTTCTGCGCACGAGCCGCCAGAAGCATCGCTTGCAGGCGTTCGGCCATCTCTTGATCCGTCGTTTCTTTGATAGAAAGATCCGGCAGGTGAAAACGAATGTCTAGCCAGATCTGATTGGTATGATCCAGGCTTTGCCAATGCATTGTTTGAGCTTCTTCTCCCTTGAATACCTGTAGTGATTGCCCCAACTGGGTGGGCAAGGAAAAGGCGGTCGCTCCATCTAATACAAAGTATTCTCCGGCTAGCAGCAACTTACCACTAGCGTAATAGTAAGCTATGGCCGGATCGACTTGATCGGTCATAGTAGCCTAGGAATTAGACTCCAGGGGTTCTTCCTGGGGGCGATTCTCCAAAAAAGCTCGAACGGAAGAGAAGGATACCGGTTTATCGACAAAGTAATCTGTTGCCGCAGACCGGTCTTCTTGGCTAGCCCCCAGATGTGCTAAGATATTCTGAAGGTGCATTTTCATATGCCCTTGTTGAATACCGGTGGTCACTAAGCTACGCACCGCCGCAAAATTCTGCGCTAAACCGGTGGCCGCGATGATCTCCATCAATTCGGAAGCAGTCGGATGTCCCAATAGTTCCAAGGAGCGCTTCGCAATGGGGTGTAATTTGGTTAGGCCACCAACGGTACCTAGCGCCAGCGGTATATCTAAAGAGAAGGTAAAGATCCCATTTTCAATGGTGCAACTACTTAAGCTGCGGTATTGACCATCGCGAGCAGCGTAGGTATGCCCACAAGCTTCGATGGCGCGAAAATCGTTTCCTGTAGCTAGTACCACGGCATCAATACCATTGAAGATTCCTTTATTATGGGTCGTGGCCCGGTAAGGGTCTAGTTGAGCAATACGGACTGCTTTGGCAAACTTATTCGCAAATACTTCGGCACTCATTCCTCCGGGGAAAGCACCCATATCTTCTACGGGACACGCCACGGTGGCCCGAACCAGACAATCTGGGGTGTAATTAGAAAGAATGGCCATAATCACTTGCACATGGCGATCATCATCGCTCCAATCAGCTTGTTCCGCTACAAAATTTTGCAAGCTGGTCCCAAAAGACTCTAGCACCGTATTAATAAAATTGGCCCCCATGCTATCGCAGGTCTCAAAGGCGGCTTTAAGCTGATAGTAGTTCGGTTCCAGGTGGGTGCCGTCTATTAATTCTATGTCCAGGATACCTCCGCCCCGTCGGCGCATATTAGCCGTTAGCTCTTCGGTGTCGGATAACAATCGATTCCGTAATGCTTCCCAACGGTCTTTCAAACTAGCTACATTACCCGACCACGAAAAATGAACTTGCCCGATCTTGCGGGTATCGATGACTTCCGCTTTAAATCCACCGCGATCCATCCAGTATTTAGCGGCACTGGAAGCGGCTGCCACGACGGAACTCTCTTCGATGACCATCGGAACGGCGTAAGAGCGACCATTAATCACAAAGTTGGGAGCAATGCCGAAGGGCAGGTAGAAATTACTGACCGTATTCTCGCTAAAGCCATCCAGGATGCGTTGTTGCTCCTCGTTGGTGTGCCAGAATGAGCGCAACTCTTTGAGTACGACCTCCGGTTCTTTAAAGAAGTTCTCCACCATCCATTTGAGCTTCCCCGTTTTGGAAAGTTTAGAGAACCCAGTGATGGTCTTCTCCCGGGTTCGTGGCGTGGACGATTCCAGCTGTTTTTTCATCAATCTCTATTTGCTTGGGGTTCGTAGGCGCAAAAACGCTTCGGCTAGTTCCAGCCCTTCAATTTGGCTGCGAACGTAGGTTTGGAGTTCTTCGTAGGAGCCCATGGCGTGTTTTAGGAAAGCCGAGGCTTGCCCGTAAACGGCCATGGTATTAATCAGTTGCAGTAGGTAGTAACCATCTAAGAAGGAGGAAACCCCTCCCGAAATGATGATTTGGCGGCAAGCCACCCGTTCCCCTAACTCTTCGAGTAATTCGTTGGTCAGGTGGACCATATCTTCGGCACTGTGCCCGACCTGGGCCAGCTGACGATAAATCGATTGTTTAGCGGTATCCGAACGCAGCAGCTCGAGTTTGGCAAAGTTCGTTCCTCCACTCGCTGCAAAGTCGATGGCCTCGATGGGCATTTGTAGGAGGGCTTCTAAACTAGCGCGGCCAAAACCCTGGCCTACCTCCTTGACAATAATCGGGACGCCAGCCAAGCGATCTAGAAGGCGACGAATGGTTTCGGTGGGTGCATACTGAATACGATCCCCTTCCGGCTGGAGCCATTCTTGCATCGGATTTACATGTACGATCAGACCGTCAGCTTCTAACTTTTTGAGCATTTCCTCGATTCGATACAAAGCCCCTTGATCCAACAGCTGCTCAATTTGTGCGATCCCAAGGTTGGCGTATAAAGGTTGTTGATCTCCAATATGGGACCGCACCGCAAAATCCTCTAGATAGTCGTCTGAGTATAAAAGCGCCCGACAAGAACCTAAGCCCATCCCCATACCAAACTCTTGACAAGCGCGAGCCAAGTTATGATTGATGGTATTGGCGTGTTGGGTTCCTCCGGTCATGCTACTCACCCAAATGGGGCTGCGTAGGGTCTTACCCAAAAAAATGGTGGACTTAAGATTCCCTTTGTTGGGGTGTCCAGCCAACATAGGTTCATAGTAGAACCGTTGATCCAACTCTCCCAGACCTACTTGGGACTGAAAGGCTAAATCGATATGGTCCTTTTTGCGTTCTACGGCGGTAGGATCATCCGTCAGACTAGGTTGATTGATCTTATTTTCCAATAAATCCGGTTGATTGGACATGAACAAACATTTTACAAAGGTACGACATCTTCAAATCAATGCCCGAGCGAAGGAGTCTGCAAAGACGCCTAAGTGCGAACGTAGTGTTTTTCTAACAGTGGGGTCATTAAATGGTTGTACCCACGTAGTGTGCTACGTGGGTACAACAGAGGGCTATGAAAATTTTTGTGCGAAATTTCAACTGTTTTTCAGGCAGTTACAGAGGTCCAAATAAAATTTTATTGCAAAAGGCCTTGTTTTTTGAATTGCAAAAAACTACCTTTGTGCCTGCTTTTGAAGAGGTGTGTTTAACACCGATTTTGATTATTTAAAACCAGAAGTCGTGGATACATTAAGTTACAAGACGAAATCTGCGAATAAAGATACCGTAGAGCGCAAGTGGTTGATTATCGATGCGGAGGGTGAAGTAGTGGGACGCTTGGGTTCTCGCATTGCAACGATCCTCCGTGGCAAGCACAAGCCATCTTACACTCCGCACGTTGATTGCGGCGACTACGTGATCGTTATCAATGCAGAAAAAGTCCGGTTTACCGGAATGAAAATGGACCAGAAAGAGTACTTACGCCACACCGGATACCCAGGTGGCCAGCGTAAAGAAACTCCACGGGACCTGTTGGACAAGAAACCAGAGCGTATTATTGAGAATGCAGTTCGCGGTATGTTACCTAAGAATCGCTTGGGACGGGCCATGTTCAAAAAACTATTTGTTTACGTTGGTACGGAACATCCGCACACCGCACAGAAACCGGAGTCTTTGGACGCCTAATGGTTTAACCAAAAAGAAATTTGCAGATTATGGAAATGATCAATGCTATTGGCCGTCGTAAAGCTTCTGTGGCGCGGGTTTACTTAACCAAAGGAGACGGACAAATCAAAATCAACGGAAGAGATCTTAAGGATTACTTCCCACAGCCACACATTCAGTCTTTTGTGACTGCTCCCTTCGATGCAATCGAAGTTGAAAATATTTACAATCTGAACATCAATGTCAGCGGTGGTGGTTTCAAAGGGCAATCTGAAGCGATTCGGATGGCAATCTCACGGGCCCTTGTGAAATTGAACGAAGATTTCCGCAAGCCATTGAAATCCAGAAAGTACTTGATGCGGGATGCACGTGCTGTTGAGCGTAAGAAGTACGGTAAGCCGAAGGCACGTAAGAGCTTCCAGTTCTCTAAGCGTTAAGGCGTATTTTTTCAGATTTGTTTTTTCATTTTCTTAATTGACAGTCATGAAACCCACATATAAAGATCTTTTGGATGCCGGTGTACACTTCGGCCACTTGAAGAAAAAGTGGAATCCCAAAATGTCTCCATACATCTTCATGGAGCGTCGGGGTATCCATATTATCGATTTGAACCGGACCTTAGAGTCTATGGATGAGTGTTACGATGCTATGCGCTCGATCGCTCGTTCTGGTCGCAAGATCATGTTCGTTGCTACTAAAAAGCAAGCTCGTAACATCGTTGCCGATGCCGCTCGTTCGGTAGGTATGCCTTTCGTAACCGAGCGTTGGTTAGGAGGTATGATGACGAACTTTGCTACAATCCGTCGTTCCATCAAGAAGATGCAGAACATTGACCGGATGTTGCAAGACGGTAGCTTGGAAAGCGTAACGAAGAAAGAACGTCTTACCCTTACTCGGGAACGCGATAAGTTGGAGAAAGTATTAGGTGGTATTGCCAACCTAAACCGTCCTCCAGCGGCTGTATTCTTAGTAGATATCGGACACGAACACATTGCCGTATCGGAAGCGCACAAATTGGGTATGCGCACCTTTGGTATCGTTGATACCAACGTAGACCCTACCAAAGTGGACTTTGCGATCCCAGGTAATGACGACGCTTCTAAATCCGTAAAGATCATCGTTGACTACATGGTAGAAGCGATTCGCGAAGGATTGGAAGAGCGCCGTAAATCAAAGAACGAAAAGGGAGCAACTGCCTCCTAAATGAATCGGTTTAAGAACGATTTTTCGTTCCACACCATTCTCTATATTGCCCAGCCAAAGGACCCTGTAAAATCCTTTGGCTGAACTTTGCGCAAAAATGATTCGGAAGCGCGGCAAGATGCCCCAATTCTTTATTTTTGCGCCGTCAATGCGAATTGACCCTATTCTTAAACCACACAATACATTAACGATGAGCAAAATTTCTGCTGCTGACGTTAAAAAACTCCGGGAAATGACCGGAGCCGGAATGATGGATTGTAAGAAAGCCCTAGCCGAAGCAGGTGGGGACTTTGATAAAGCGATTGAAGTTCTTCGTAAGAAAGGACAGAAGCTATCCGCGAAGCGGGCCGACCGCGAAGCAAAAGAAGGCGTTGTTTTAGCACTAACGAGCGAAGACCGCACAAAAGGGGTTATCGTGAAGTTGAGCTGTGAAACAGACTTCGTAGCGAAAAACGAAGATTTTGTCAACCTGACTAAGTCTTTCGCTGAAATCGCGCTGAAAGAATTCCCTGCCGACCGTGAAGCGCTATTGGCGACTGACTATAACGGGATGTCTATCCAGGATAAAGTAACCGAGCAAATCGGTGTGATCGGTGAGAAAATCGATTTAGCAGAATACGCTAGCCTTGAATCTGATATGGTTGCTCCTTATATCCATATGGGTAACAAGGCCGCCGTATTGGTTGGTTTGAATAAAGCGAGTGACGATGTATTCAACGCTGGTCGCGACGTAGCTATGCAAGTAGCTGCCATGCACCCAATTGCTGTAGACTCTGATGGTGTTGATGCTACCGTAGTCAATAAAGAGATCGAAATCGGCATGGAACAAGCTCGCCAGCAAGGTAAGCCAGAGGCGATGCTAGAAAAGATCGCACGTGGTAAGCTGAACAAGTTCTTCCGGGAAGTAACCCTGTTGAACCAGTCTTTCGTAAAAGACAACAAACAATCCGTAAGTGCTTATTTGAAAACCATCGACGGTGATTTAACCGTCACGGATTTCAAGCACGTGAAACTTGGATAAACGATATAAAAGGCGGCTGGCAACAGTCGCCTTTTTTTTGACCCATACCTTTCCCTCTACCCCATACCATTCAGAAAGTACAACGCATAAAGCTCGACCAGCGAACGGATGCTCTCTCCAGATAGTTCTTCCGGGCAATGAGTAATCCGAATAGGTCAGCTGGTAAACCAGCCCAAAGCTTCGGGCCCTCATTCACTTTAAGCCGCAAGTAAGGTGACAATTCGTAACCGACATTTTCTTCAAATTGTACCTACCTTGTGACCCAATAAATAGACACTTTATGGCAACCAAGTATCAACGCGTCCTACTTAAACTCAGTGGAGAAAGCCTTATGGGCAAAAAACAATTCGGTATTGATCCGGATATGCTACAGCATTATGCTAAACAGATCAAAGCCGTCCACGAACTGGGTGTACAAGTAGCCGTAGTGATCGGAGGTGGCAATATTTTCCGAGGCCTACAAGCTGCCGATTCGGGTATCGAACGCGTACAGGGCGATTATATGGGAATGATGGCTACGGTCATAAATGGAATGGCCATCCAAGCAGCCTTAGAGAGTAATGGTCTATTTACGCGACTGATTTCGGCGATTGAAATGAAGCAAATCGCTGAGCCCTATATCCGCCGACGGGCCATTCGACACTTGGAAAAAGGACGCATTGTTATTTTCAGTGCAGGAACCGGAAGCCCTTACTTCACGACCGATAGTGCGGCGGCCTTACGGGCTAATGAGATTCAGGCCGACGTCATTCTGAAAGGAACCCGAGTAGATGGTATTTATTCTGCGGATCCTGAGAAAGATCCAACGGCCACTAAGTACGATCAGATTTCTTTTGCTAAGGTAATTAGCCTGGGCCTCAATGTAATGGATATGACGGCCTTTACGCTTTGCCAGGAGAACGATCTACCCATCATCGTCTTTGACATCAATGCCCCCGAGAATCTCACCCGAATTGTACAGGGAGAGCCCATCGGTACCTTGGTGGCCCAGCTGGCCGACTAAGGTCTAATACATATTAGTTTATATATCGAAGTCGATCTCGACTTCACTGGACTTGGCTTTTGCCTGGCAAGTCAATATATACCCCTCTTCCACCTCTTCATCGTCTAGGGAGAAACAAGCTTCCATCTCTGTCTCTCCACTCATCGTTTTGGCGATGCAGGTTGAGCAGGCACCCGAAGTACAACTGTAGGGCGGATTGAGCTTAGCCTCAATAAAAGCATCGAGCATCAGTTTACCCTCGGGTACTTTTACTTCGTGCATCGTACCATTCAAATGTACTTTAACGACGGCATCCTGGGAAGCCACTTCCTTTTTATCTCCCACGGGAGTACCAAAAAATTCCCGATGGATCTGCTTAGGTTCAACGCCTCTTTCTTCTAAGAAGGCAGAAGCCGTTTCAATCATGCCCCCGGGACCACAGAGATAGAACTCAGCAATATTTTTATCCTCTGGGGTGTGAGCTCCCCAAAGTTTCCGAAGAAGGGCTTGGTCTAAGCGGCCAATGTGTCCATCCCAGGTACTTACTTTCTTACCTAACCAGCCGCCGATGCCACTCGAACGCGCTTTTTTCGGTTGGCTCAAAACATGCTCCACATACAGCTGCCCCGCAAAGCG
>JBCDIO010000100.1:0-8356 GCA_038748815.1 Bacteroidota bacterium | reverse complement strand
CCGGAGAAGAATTGGACCAATCTCCTTTCATGAATTTGTATTCTAAAGGAACGGGAATGGAGCGCCCCGCCGGGATCGTAAACTGAACGGAGCCATCGGCTTGTTCTTCTCGAATCAGGTCCGCCGACCCCAATTGCCAGTCGTTAAAATTTCCACTCAGGTGGATGGGCCGCTCATCCGGCATAGTAGTTTCTATGCGGATTACGAGCGGGTAGTCAAATTCTTGCACCGAGGGTGCATTTTTGGATACATTTTGTCCCATTCTTAAAAGGTGATAATGCCGGCCAAATGTACTGGGCTTTTTTCAGAAAGCGAATATACCCAGCCGACAAATCGGTCCGGATTTTCCTCTGGGTAAGCGGACTCACAAAATAGCAAGATACCTCTTGCAGAACCCGTACATAAATTTTGGCATTTTCTAACCATTGGGTAATTTGCGGATTCAATACAACCTGAATCCTTGAGGTTAGTTCTTTGTGACCTATATAAATGAATATTTTGGCCGAGGAGATTTTTGTTCAGATTGAGGCACTGCGGAGTCTCGTAGCCATAGCTACGAAGGCGAGCACGTAACGACGAGCTGGACAAAAAGAACCCGTCAAAATGTTTAGAAATGTAGGTTACAAAGTACTTAGCAGATTAGTACGAAAAAAACTCACCAGCTTTTCTCACTGCGAGAAAGCGTAAGACCCTTTATGGGGCGATTATCTTTTACAGATAGGGGTATTAGCTATGACGCAAGAAGCGGTTATTGGAATGATCGTCGGCTTGTTGTTGATGGTACTGATCTGGATTTTTCTGCTATCCTATCGAGCAACGGCTCAGCGGAAGCAGGAAGAATCACAAAAACAGATGTATGATCAATTACGTGCCCGACTGGGGAAAGATCTGCATGATGAACTAGGCAGCCGCTTAGCAGCCATGCAGTGGTATGGCCACATGCTGCGAAAGAGCCATTCTAACAACCAACAGGAAAAATATGCGCGAAAGCTGGAGGTGCTAGCCAATGAAACATACGTTGGGCTACGTGATCTTTTGTGGATGTTGGACCCTGGCAAGGATCGCTGGATTGACCTTCTCACGGCCTTGAAACGACTGGGTCAGGATCTCTTTGGCGATACTATCATTGCGTTTGAATTTACACAGGCACTGCCGGATGAGATATTACAAAAGACCGTATTACCGGATCAGCAAAGACATGTACTACTCCTCTTTCGGGAAGCCTTTGCCAATATTCTTAAACACGCCGAAGCAGATCGAGTTTCTATGAAATGGCATTGGAAAGAAGGAGTCATGCAAGGGGTATTGACTAATAATGGTACGTCCAATAATACTCTGCAACCCCACGGGCAAGGGCTAGAGAATATGCTGTTTCGAGCCCAACAACTGGAGGCTACTTTAGAACTTGAGCAGCGAGAACAAGAAACAGAAGTACGATTTTATTGGCCACTTTCCAGTTTTCGAAGGCAACAATGATTGGTAAAGGATGTCCTTGCCAATAGGAGATAAAGCACCAAGGTTGAGATTAGGCCTTGATACGGAAGAATCCAGATTCAGTCAGAAAGCGGCCTTGTCCGCTGGCCATACATTGTTAAACTGCCCAAATGATAACCGTAGCTGTTGTTGATGACCAAAAGGCAGTCCGGGATGGACTGCGAACGATGATTAATCTAAACCAGGGGGTCACTTGCTTGGCCAGTTTTGCAAATGCACAGGAAGCACTAGAAGCGATTCCAAAGCTTAAACCGGATGTATTATTGCTTGATATTGAAATGCCCGACCTGTCCGGCATTGAATGCGCCCGGCGGTTAAAACAGTTACAACCAAGTTTGAATATTATCATGTTAACTATTCATGATGACCCAGAGCGTATTCAAGCGGCTTTTCGAGCTGGGGCCTATGGTTTTTTGACTAAAAACTCCTTTCCTTCGCAGATTATAAAAGCGATTGAAGATGTGCACCAAGGAGGGGCACCGATGAATCCCCAAATTGCTCGTCGGCTGGTACAATCACTCGAAATTCCCGGAAATCAGGACTTGTCATCCCGAGAGCAACAAATTCTTAAACGTGCTAGTGAAGGATTGAGTAATCAAGCTACCGCCAAAGCATTACATATTAGCCCAAATACCGTTCGGTTTCATCTTAAGAATATCTACCGTAAGCTAGAAGTACACTCCAAGGTAGAAGCAATTCAGAAGGCCATCCGCCGGGGGATTCTATGATTTTCCCTTTCCTTTATTTCTGAATAATTAGGCGATCTTTTGGTTTTTTCCTAGTTTCGCTGTCGGTTAGCCGACAGAGCGGATTCCTTGACTTCAGTGAAATTAAGCTAACCCCTTTCCTCATACTTTATCCATATGCCAGAATAGAAAGCTCGAAGAAAACTGAACATTTGAGTGGTAGAACGCATCCTAGTATTGTTAATGGTGAGCGGAATCCCCAAAACCTATCATTTTTCATTCGCTGTACCATTATTAAAACACGTACCAAACGAAGACGAGCGCGTTTTCCCCACCGGATAAATAACTTCAGCCACTGATCGAAGGGGCGAGAAATATTATACCTACTTACCATATTTTTATTCACAACAAAAACTCAAACACGATGAGAAATTTTCTTGCTGTAACACTTGCTGCCCTATTTTTAGCTTCATGTAGCAATGTTGCACAATACAAAGAGTCAATCGAAGGATTATCTACCAATTGGGAAACGGCCACACAGTCCGTTACCAATCTATCTGGTCAGATCGAAGAAGTAACGGCTAACTGGGCTTCTATGCAGGAGAAGATGACCATGGACGAAGAAGAGATGGCGGACATGTCAGACGAAGCGAAAATGAAAATGGAAGAAATTGCTGGTCAATACATGGGACAAGGAAAAGCACTAACGGGGCTTTCTCAGTCTGTTTTGAATTTCGTGGGAGACTGGGAAGAAAAAACAGCTACCTTGAATAGCCTTAAAGAAGGGTTGGCTGCGGGTAAATTGCCAGAAGATGTAGAAGGAACTATCGCTTCTTTGACCGAAGCAGTTAGTGGTGCTACCGCAAATGTTACCGAGTGGACGGGTACCTTGGATGGTATCAAGGCTGCCATCAACGGAATCATGGAGCAATACAAAACAGCCGCAGATGCCGCTGGCGCAGAATAGAAATTAGTCAGCTGGTTTTAGCTAACTGAAAAGAAAATCCCGAAACCTCCATTTGGAGGTTTCGGGATCTCTTATTCTATTCGTCTTTTTTGCGAACTTCTATGGCTCAATTTTCTCTAAAACCATTGTTAAGGTAGCACCGCTCATTTGCGGAACTTGATAACTGGTCTTCAACAGGTAGGCGGGGCCTTCCTTACTAATCCAGAAATCTACCGATGTGTTATTCCCATCCATTGAGCTAGCCTCGATGCGATACGCCGGGTAAGTTCCCGCAGGCACGCTTACATTTTCCACCCCCGCTACCAAAAAGCGATACGGAACTACTTTCTGACTTTGCAGATCGAAAATTCGGTATACACCCGTAAATCCTTCCTCAAGTGGAAGGGAAGCCAAGGTTACATCAAGACCAGCTCCGTCCATAAAAATACCCGCTTCAAGCTCTTGATTGAGCTCTTTCTCGGATCCATTCATTTTGATCATTCCGCTAACCCCTGCTGTCTCGTAATCTAGCTCCATACTCAAGGGACCTTGCTCGAGCAAGCGATATTTAGGGGATAAATCTTCTTCGGATAGGGCATATTTTTCTTTCATTCCCATCGGCCCTTCAGCCTGTGCTTCAATGAGCCAAGTATTTCCGTCCTTCTTAATTTGTCGATTGATGGTCATCTCCATTTTCTGACCGCCCATCTCTATATCCAATCCGTAAACGAACGATCCGGTAACGGGCTTTTTCGAAGGACTGGGTAGTTCTTGATTCAGTAGCTCTGTACTCTGGTTTTCTGGCATTTCAACACTGTTGATATCTACCGTAATTTCTTCCAGCCTTTTTGCTACTTCATCGGTCATGGATTCCTGATAGCGCCCTTGCAAATGCTTCGAAAAGAACTTTTCGGATGCGGCTAAGAAGGCCATGTTATTGACCGGCCGGGCAAAACCGTGTCCTTCGTCCGGAGCAACGATATATTCTACGGGTAGTCCTAACTCGCGCATGATGACCACCATTTGATCCGATTCTGCTTGCTTAACGCGTGGGTCATTAGCCCCTTGTACGACTAAGAGCGGTGCTTGCACATTCTGCGCCGAATAAAGCGGTGATTGTCGCTTTAATTGTGCTTCCCCTTCGGGAGTAGTGGGGTCCGCAATGCGCTTGTAGAATAGCTTACGGATGGATTCCCAATACGGAGGGATGGATTCTAGCAAAGTAATTATATTGGATGGACCAACGATGGAAATACCGGCTGCGTATTTATCGGGCGTAAAGGTTAAACCCGCTAATGTGGCATAGCCACCGTACGAACCGCCAAATAGGGCGATGCGCTCGGGGTCGGCAATACCTTGCTCAATCAACCAATCAGCCCCGGAAGTGATATCGTCTTGCATCTTATCACCCCACTCACCATTACCGCCATTTAAGAATGCCTTTCCGTATCCGGTAGAACCCCGGAAGTTTGGTTGTAATACTGCATAACCTCGGTTGGCCCAGAATTGCGCGTAGCTATTGTACCCCCAGTTATCGCGGGCCCAAGGCCCTCCGTGTATGATCATCACCACCGGAAGATTTTTAGCTTCTACTCCTTTGGGTAAGGTCAGATAAGCGGGAATTTCTAGGCTATCGTACGAACGGTACGTAACGGGCTCCATATGGGCCAGGTGTTCAACCGGTAGGTTAGGACGGGGGCGGTACTGAAAGGTCGTTTTCCGATTTTTTCGGTCAAATAGATAAGTGGCTCCTGGGTCTACGTCACTATTTACATTGATCAGCCAATAACGCTCATCCTTCGTTTTAGAACCAAAATTGATTTCGGCGTCTGGATACTTTTCTTGTAGGTAGTTATAGTCCTTCTCTAGATCCTTATCCTTGAAGTACAGACGCTGTTTCTCTCCAACGTAACTGGTTAGTACGATTTCGTCGGTTTTATCAGAGAATAAGGCCCCGCCAAAGTCGACTTTGTTTTCTGGATCACTTTCAACTAAGGTAGTGGCTCCCGTTTCCGGATCCATCAACATCAACTGAGTAAGGTCTACATTTCCTTGGTTGGAAGCCATATAAACCTGCTTGTTGTCCTTAGCAAATCGCACGGTGTAGCAAGTCTCTTCATTATTGCACTTGTAAATCGGGGTAAATCCATTAGGATCGATTCGTAGAATTTCGGTACCCCCGTCTTCGGTGGAACGGGATGCCAACCGCAGCTGGTCATCGCGATCGAAATCCCAACCGGTGATCTGCTCCGTATTTTCTTTGAGTAAAGTGCGCTTACCGGTAGAGATGCTTACCTGGTACAGATCATGCCAGGAAGGATCCCGGTCATTCATACCTACATATAGTAGGTCTGGATTACTTTTGGGGATCCCGTAAATAAAAGCTCGTACTCCTTCCACATCCGTTAGGTTACGAGCCTCGGGTACTTTTTCTCCCGTAGCGGGTGCGGCCGCTGGATCGACTGCATATACCTGATAGTTTTCATCACCTGCTTTATCTTGGACAAAGAGGATGAACTTACCATCGCGAGACCAGGTATATCCCGGGATCGGACGCTTGGTATCTGCGGTTAAAGGGCGGGCTTTTTCGAAAGGTTCTTTAATGCCTTTGACCCAAATATTTCTGACTTCTTCGTAGGGCTTGATAAAGGAGATAAACTGGCCATCGGGACTCAGCTGCGCTCCCGAAATTTCTGGATTACCAAAAAAGATCTCTCGGTCAATGATCGGTGGTAGTTTTCCTTCGGTTTGGGCGGATGTCATATTCGTAAACAGAGTAAGTAATAGAATGGGCCATAAAAATGGCGATCGGGCTAAAGATAAGGTTTTGTTTAGAGTCATAGTACGTGGATTAATAGTGAATGGAATGGGCCAAAACTGCAATTATTCCGGCCAAGCACGTAAAATTTTATACTAAAACGGCTAACTAATTTGCTAAGTTCTTGTTGGAAAAGGAATAAGAAATTACTGGTATGATTTTTTTGAGCTTTTTATTCACCTTTTACAGTTTCATGATGACTACGATGCCCGATCAAGATCCCCCTAAAAACGTGTTAGGTGGTCCTTTACAATTGTGCTGCTCTTCCCCAAAAACAGGGTTCTACCGAAATGGGTATTGCACTACCGGGCCGGATGACGTTGGTATTCATGTTGTCTGTGCGGAAGTTGACGAAGCCTTTTTGGCCTTTACAAAAGCTCGGGGGAATGATCTTTCCACCCCAATCCCTGCCTACCAATTTCCGGGTCTCAAGCCCGGTGACAAGTGGTGCCTGTGTGCCAGTCGCTGGAAAGAGGCCTACGATGCAGGCTATGCTCCCAAGGTTGTTTTAGAAGCTAGTCATCAAAAGGCTTTAACGATTGTTTCTCTAGAAATGCTGGAGGCTCACGCCGTAAAACCCTAGTACGTTATTACTTAAATAAATGAATATTTTGACCGAGGCGATTTTTGTTCAGATCAAGGCGCACAAGCTCGTAGCCATAGCTACGAAGGCGAGTACGTAACGATGAGCTGGGCAAAAAGAACCCGTCAAAATGGTTAGAAATTTAGGTTGCAAAGTACTTAGCCCCACAAGGTATCTAAAGTAGCCCCCCGAATAGCAATAACCGAAGGGCGGGGCATTTCAGATCCACCAAGAGGCCAGTGAGAACTTAGATTACGGAGGTCTTTTGAAGTTTCTCCCGGGTGCTGAACACTCAAAAAAAGAGTTTGGCCATCGGCCACGAAGAATGGTCCTGTGAATTCGGCATCACTGGGAGCACTAGCCATTTGGATGACTTCCCCAGCTTGCTCCCCACTCCGAGGTACAACAAATAATCCGTTATTCTTGAAAGAGGCGTAAACGCCCTGATTCATAGCCGAACCCGACATGTCGGAGGTGAACCATAGGTTACCCGCTGGATCAAAGGCCATGTTGTCTGGACAAGCGAATCCGGTTTCGGCACCACCCGCAAGATAGGTGTCAGCCTGGAATAGTAAAGCATCGTGTTGGCCCTTTGCTTCTGATAATTTAAGAATAGAGCCAAAGTAGTTTTCTTTAGGTTTGTTATTGGTTAGAGCTACTAAAACATCCCCGGTAATAGGATCGATCTCTATGTCTTCTGGCCGGTCTAGCTGGCTTCCTCCAACAAGCCTAGCTGCTTTACGCAAATAGGTGAGCACTTCCGTTTGGGATTGGAAGTGTTCTTGTAGAATAGTTTGCTCTTCCCAATTGAGGGAGATCCAGCGTCCTTCTTCAATATTGGCTACGTATAGGGTACCTTCTGCCAGGGAGCCAGGCTTGGAGGAGATAAATTTGTACAAGCATTCGTCGTTGGCATCGTCTCCCGTGTAAACAACTACCCGACCGTCGGCTAATTGATGCATAGTCGCACATTCGTGGGAGCAACGCCCCAAGGCAACGTGCTTCTGGCCTTTACCGGTTTTGGGATCAATCTCGACTACCCATCCGTAGTGTTCCGGAGGATTATTATAGAAGTTGGTCCAGCCGAGGTGCGCCATACTGCGATCCCATTCTCCCGTTTCCAGATTGCGTTCACCGTAAAACTGATCATAGTTTTCTTCGCAGGTCAGAATGGTACCCCAAGGAGTCACTCCTCCTGAGCAATTGGCCAGGGTGCCCATCGCTTCGGTACTACCTTGGATGGTTTCGGGCCAGTTAAAAGGAAGCATGGTATGCCCATTGATCCGCCGATTTTCGGGAGCTCCTTCTACCAGTACCCACTGTCCATCTTCTTCCTGCTGAATCCGGACAATCGAACCGCCAACATGGTACATTTCTTCGTCCACTTGCTCCCTCGTCTTCTCCCCCTCGGTATATTGGGAAACGAACATTGGATGCACATACTCGTGATTCACCCAAAGCAATCCTGCCCGTGGATTATCCGGATCGGGAATAAAAGCCGTGTAGTCATTATTGAAACCGAAACGATCTTGTTGATTAATAGGATCATTCCAGCTTACCAGTACCTGATAGTCAAGCCCAGGTGCTAAGATAACCTGATCTTCGCTGCTGGGCTTTATTCCAAGGATCTTTGAAATAGTCTGATCATTAGGTACCGCCTCTCGGCAAGCACTCAGTAAGCTAGGGGCTAATGCAAAACCAATGGTTCCGGCTCCTAAGAATTCTAGAAAGGTTCGGCGAGGAATAGATTGGGACATAGATGAATCCAGTTAATTTGCTCTAAAGATTCAAATTAGCCGTTAATCCAAGGTGATGTGAATGTTAATTTT
>JBCDIO010000099.1:0-8371 GCA_038748815.1 Bacteroidota bacterium | reverse complement strand
GGGAGAGTTGCACATTATTGCTGGCCGGACTAAAGCGAGTGAACAGATTATTGGCAGCTCGGTCAATGGAAGTGCCTAAGAAGGTGAATACGTTTTCCGAAGAAATATTGGTGCTATAGCCCGCTAATAGGTCTTCGTCGACTAGTGCAAAGGCTCCGCTTTCAATCACGGAGTTGGCGTACCCTTCGGCATTCTCATAATCTCTATACTCAAAATAGACCCGGGCCAAAAGGGCACGGACCGCCCAAATCGTAGCCCGATCATCGTTGCTTTCCAGACCGTCCATTTGCAGCTCGGCCATTTTCAAATCTGCTAAGACTTGATTTTTCACATCCTCGATGGTGGCCCTCGCGGGCTGGTCACCCGGAATAAAGGGCGCCGTCAGTAAGGGGACAGAAAGGCCATTGACGGAGTGTCCAAAAAAGCGATTCAATACAAAATAATTCAAGCCCCGGATAAACCGGGCTTCACCCTCCAGCTGCCGCTTTCGTTCTTCCACCGCCGCGTTGATCGATTCGATTTCGGGTATAGCCTGAATGACTTTATTGGCCAGATCAATACTGGCGTAAGATAAGTCCCAGAAATAATTGCCGGTATTGAACAGATCGGTCCAGGAGGCATGACTGATAGCCTGCTGATAATTCTGGTTTGACAAGGTATTTTCCTCCTGCACGGTACGAGCAAAACACTCCGCAAAGAGGTACTGTCGTTCTACCCAGTCCGAATGCATGGTGCTATACGCTCCGTTGATCGCCGCTTCTACCCCCTCAATATTATCGAGTGCCAACGCCGTTGACAAACTGGTCTCGGGTTCAATATCCAGAAAGCTTTCGCAAGCCGTGAAGCAAGCCAAAAAGCCTAGCAGTATGATTGGTTTTATGATGTACTCTTTCATGATCGGCAATTTTCTCTCCTTGAATTAATACGTAGAGTTTTAGAAGGTGACATTCAGGCCAAAGGAAATACTTTTAGCCTGCGGGGACGGCAACCAGGATTTACCCTGATTGACCGAGCCAGCACCATCCCGATTGTACTCCGGATCCCAGCCTTCGTAGCTGGTTAGCGTGAACAGATTGGTTCCTCGCGCGTAAAAGCGAATATTTCCCAAATGCCATTTCTGCATCAAGGCCTTGGGGAAATTGTAGCCCAGGGTCACATCTTTAAGGCGAGCAAAGTCGGCTGCGGTAGTCACTCGGGAGCTGGCAAAATTTCGATTCGAAGATCGCCAGGTAAGCCGCTGAATATCCGTCTGGTCGCCCGGTTGCTGCCAACGATCTACCACATCGGCCCACATGGTCCATCCGTGCCCAAAGCCGTAGTACTGATACAATTGCTCTTCGTTAGAAAGATCATTGCCGGCTGCGAAGGTGATGAGCACACTTAGATCAAAATTCTTGTAGGAAAAAGAATTGGTCAAACCACCAGTCCAGGTAGGAATAGGATTCCCGTAGAAGACATTATCGTTGGGGTCATAGATATTGGTCAATTCTCCAAACTGATTAATGAAGAGTTCATCCCCTCCTTTCACCTGAATTTCAACCGGGTTTTCCGTATCGGGATCGGTCACGGTTAAGGTCATATCTTCGGCAGCGATACCCGCCCATTCTACCCGAAAACGAGCTCCCACGGGTTGGCCTAAGCCCACGGCTCCCAGGCCAAAAATTTGGGAGGGAATAAAATCTAAGCCTCCGAGATCGGTAATTTTATTGGCGTTATAGGCTAGATTGAGGGTGGTCACCCATTTGAGTTTTCCTTTTAGGTTGTGTGAGGTGATCGAAAAGTCAACCCCACGATTTTCCAAGGAACCAACGTTGCTAGTGACTCGTCCTACGCCGGATAGGGAGGATATATCAATTTCGGTCAGTAAGTCTCTAGTCTGCTGTAGGTATACATCAACGCCTCCTTCGATCCGGCCTTCCCAAAGGCCGTAATCGATCCCAATATTATACTGGCGCGTAGACTCCCAGCCCAAACCGGGATTATCAATTTCCGAGACTACAATCCCGGGTTTATCCACATAATTTTGGCTTTCGTAGGCTCCAAAGTATTCGAAGTTTCCGATTTCAGCGTTACCCGTTTCTCCATAACTCGCTCGCAGCTTGAGGAAGGTAAGTACTTCAGAATTAGCTAAGAAGTCTTCATCGGAAATGATCCACCCCAAGGAAACGGCCGGGAACGTCCCCCAGCGATTACCTTGGCCAAAGCGGGAAGATCCATCACGACGCAGACTGAAGCTTAACAAGTACCTTTCCTTAAAGCGGTAATTTAACCGCGTAAACGCCGATAAAAAGCTGAACCCCGTTTGGGTGATAGAAGCGGTTTGGGTGGCGGCATTTTCGGGATTTTTCAAGGCCGGATTCGGGAAGGTTTCCCCGTTGATGATATTGGTAAAGAAATCATTGCTCGTTGCATTCATTCCCACCAACACATCGAAGCCATGGGCTCCCAGCACGTTCGAATAGTTGATGGTATTATTGGTATTCCAGTTAATACTTTCTGACAGCACCGAGGTAGCAATGGCATCCGGTTCGATGACCGCTGATCGGTAGTAAAATTCTTTCTTATAAATGTTGTTTACCCCAAATTCCGTCCGGATGGTCAGCCCCTGGAAAAGGTTTGCCTGGGCATAGACGTTCCCCAGAATGGAGGTTCCCTTCTGGTTCATTTCAGTATTGGCTAATTCAGCAGCTACGTTGTTCCCGGATTGCGCATTGAAGAAGGTACCATCTTCATTATAGACTGGCCAGAATGGCAAAGCCTGGCTCTGCGCCGTACCAAGACCGCCCGCCCAAGATGTGGGAATGATATCATTATCCGTCACGGTATAAGCAGCTCGTGCCCCCAGGGTAAACACAGAATTTGCTTTGTGATCCAGGTTGACCCGGACGTTGTAGCGCTCGAAGTTATTCCCGACAAAAATTCCTTTCTCATCGCGGTAGGTTCCCCCGAGGTAGAAAAGGGTCTTTGCATTACCGCCAGAGGCTGAGATATTCGCTTCGTGGAAATGTCCGCGCTGTAAGGCCAGATCGATCCAGTCGGTATTGGTAGATTCTGCGGTCTCCCGAGATAAGCCTTCGGGCAAAATCGTTTGCCAGAATTTCTCGTAGTCGTTGGCGATATCGAACTGGCCATCGTTGTTCACGATATTGTCGTTTTGCGTATCGTTATAGCTGTTGGTCCAGGCTTCTTTAGCCAATTCCAGGTAAGTCGGCCCATCAATTAAATCGATCCGATTTGTTTCTTTCGAGAACCCCGATTGGTATCCAACATTGAACTTCGTTTTCCCTTCTTTCCCTTTCTTGGTGGTGATCAAAACGACCCCATTCGCTCCCCGAGAGCCATAGATCGCCGCTGCCGAGGCATCTTTCAGAATATCGATAGACTCAATATCTGCAGGATTAAGCTGGGCTAAGGCGTTGGATTCGCGAGCGGTAGCCAGGCGGAAACCATTCGCATTATTGACCGAGTAGTTTCCAGAAACAATCGGTACTCCATCCACTACGTACAAAGGCTCACTGCTTGCCACAATCGAGGAGGTACCCCGTATACGGATAGAAACCGGTGAGCCGGCCATTCCATCGGAGGAGGTCACTTGCACCCCTGCGATTCGCCCCTGTAGGGAATTTTCCAAGGTCGCTTGGTTAGAATTTTGGAGGGCCTCCCCGTTGACTTTCCCTACAGAACCCGTCGTAAACCGTTTCTTCTGGGTGCCAAAGCCCACGACAACGACTTCGTCTAGGGTTTGTAGATCGGGAAGTAGCGTGATATTAATTTCGGAGCGCCCCGTTACTGGCTCTAGCCGCTCCTTATAACCGGCGTAAGAGAATACGAGGGTATCCGTTGGTGCTGGTAATTCAATCTCAAATCGGCCTTCATAATCGGTAATTGATCCAATACTAGGATCCATTTTTGATTGCACCGTGGCACCAATCATTTCCAAGCCCGTTTCATCCAGCATTTGTCCCCGGACCGTAAAGGTGACTATCTCGACGTTTTGCCCCTTAGTTGGACTAGATATCCGGTTTTGTTGGAGGGATTGTGACTGGATATCTCCTGTCTCTTGCGGCTGTTTTTGCTCTAACATCTGGGGAGATGGCCATTTCTTTTTCTTCCGGACCTTCTCTTTGAAGATCACGTAATTGTTTACCCCCACCTTCTTATAATTCAGTCCCGTATCATGCAAAGCTTGTTCGAGTGCTACTTGCAACTCGGCATATAGGTTAATGGGTACTACTAGAATGGATTCCACGGTAGACAGATCATAGGAGAAAAAAACCTCATGCACTTCAGCCAGCTCATGAAGGATCAAGCTCAATGGCACTTTCTTTTCCCCCTGCTTTACTTGGGTGGACGGATAATGTCCCCACGCCATATTTTGCCCCATTGTACAAGGCAACAAAATTCCCATAAGGGCTAGAAATAAGAGTACACTCTTTTTCATAGTAAGCGTTTTTTAAGGTAGCTATATGCTGTTCGCTCTGAGGTGCTACCCAAGCATTTTCATTTTCATCAATAAATGATCACCCGTTGCCCTTCTTGTTTAACAGTGATCTCTTCTGGATAAAGCAACTCTAAAATTTCGAGTACTTGTTCTAGGCTATCCGCTTTAGCGTGTAGCTGAATATGTCTGGATTTAAGGTTTTCGGTCTGGATTTCGAAAGGAATATCAAATAGGTCCTGTAATTCTTCGGTCACTTCAGAAAGGCTGCTATTGAAGACCATAATGCCATCTTTCCAAGCCGAGTAATCGGAAGTCTTGACTTTTTTGGTTTCTAGTTCTTGGTCTCTTTTAGAATAACTTACCAGATCTCCGGGCACCATAGCGATTTTCTGTTCCTGGACGGCCAACTCCACTTTACCTTCTTCGAGTACCACCTCGGCGATATCACCCCGGGAGCGCACATTAAATTGAGTTCCGAGTACCTGCACATCCACTTCTCCAGCGTGTACTACAAACTTCGCTCCACTGGCTTTTTGGGTCACGGTAAAGTAGCCTTCCCCAGAAAGCCACACTTCGCGGGTATCGGTCTCTTCCCACTGGTCCGGATAAAAGGTTAATTGAGAATTAGCATTCAGCTGTACCCGAGTACCATCAGGAAGTTGCAAGGACTCTCGTTCGCCATTTCCTGTTTGATACACCATGGCTGGCAGACTTTCTATTTGGAAGAAATACAAACTGACTAAGCCCAGTACTAGAGCAATACTGGCGGCCGCTGACCATTGGATCAATCGACGGCGAGAAAGTACGCCGCGAGGACTGTTCTCCAGACGCTGTGCCAATATATTGTAAGAATCCTTTGCTTGCTGGGGAGTAACCTCTTGGATTTGTTGATCAAAATGTCCGTGGAGTTCCAGTAGGAATTGCTTCGCTTCCTTCACCTCTAATTTTTTATCCGTATGCGTATTCATGAGCTCGAGCCACCTCCTGCTATTCGAAATAGACGGAGAAAATACCCACTCCTGAAAATCAGGATCGGCCATAAAATCCTCGACGGTATAACCCTTATATTTTTCTAAGCTCATGCACGCTAAATTAGAGGGGGATTTACTGTAAGAGTACGTTCCATGGATTTTGTAACCCTCCGATTTAAATTTTTTTCAAACTTTCTTTCAAAAGAATGATGGGGATGTTACCAAAGCAAGGAAACGACCATTGAAGAAAGCTTTTTCATACTCTTACGCAGGAACTGAATGGCCCGGTAGGAAAAGTTACGAGCTACTTGATACTGGATATCTAGCATACCAGCGATTTCCTGATAGGACTTGTTTTTGTAATACCGTAAGAAAATGACTTCGCGTTGGCGAGTTGGAAGCTGTTCGATCAATTTAGTCAATCGGGCTTCACGGTCTAATTTGGTGAGATCGGATATTTGAGGTTCACTGATATCCATGGTTATTTCGACCGTCCTTAATTTCTTTTGGCTTCTTATTAAGTTATTCCGAAGTGATATCAGTAGATAATTTTCCAGGGATTGGATGGCATCAAAATCAACTCTTTTTTCCCAGAGCGAGACGAAAAGTTCTTGAATAGCATCTTCCACCATTGCCTCATTAGCAACAATGGTTTTTCCATACACCAGTAAAACCGGATAATATTGGAGGTAGACACGTTTAAAAGTATTTCGGTCTCTCAACAGAATAAGGGTTAGAGTCGGGTAATTAAATTTAATTAAAATCCCGTAATTCCAACCCTTCGTACTTTACAACCTAAATTTCTACCCTTTTGATGGGTTCTTTTTGCCCAGATCATCGCTTGATTAGTCAATGCCTTAGACTACAATTCTAAAATAATCACCGGATAGAACTCCGTATCTGGGCAAATAGCTTGAGAACGAGCGAGTACATCTTCCGCAGAATATTGCGTCAGCGTGCCGGTGTGGGGTTCGGCGTCGCCCATCACGATAATCTTGTCCGGGGCATCACAATCTTGCCAAGACATCACCTCTAGCACCTCGTAAATGCCATCGTAGACCGATTCTGGAAGATCGGCATTCGCTGTTTCGGGTAAGGTAATGGCGTTAATAAAATCGCGGCCGATATCGTAATTATCCGATAAGTCAGAAAAGGTAAACCAGGGGTCATCCGTATTGCGGTCCGAGTAGGTCGCTGCACCTAAACGTACCCCGTCGGGTAAACAATCGATAATCTCGTTAATATTCGCCTTTACCTGATCAATATCGTCGAACATAGAGGTGGTATTATCGACGAGAAAGACGATTTCGCTGCCGCGACGGGCTTCTTCCACAATGCCGCAGAGGGTTCTGGGAATATCTCGAATATCACGCACGATAGAGCAGCCAGAAGGATCGCCGCCAGTTAATACCGCAAATAAATTGATCAGCTCGGCCTCGTCGGTCGTTAGGAACTGTTTCGTGGGCTCATCGACTAAATCATCGAAGGGGCTACACGCCAGGAAACAACAACTGAGCAGCAAGCAGATGAAGAAGTATTGTATTGATCTTTTCATGGGGTTTATATTTTAAAGCCAAGGCCTAGTTTGACATTACCAACACCGGTTCGGCCAAACTCCAGGTTCAAAAAGAAGGCATCGGAAAGAAATACTCGAGTTCCAGCGAAGACGTCGAATGAGAAGGTTGTCCCCGTATCGTCAAAGCATTCACAGAATCCTCGGGCCCGGCGATAGTTGATATCTCCCCCGATATAAGGGTCCCAGCGGTCATTCACATTAAAGTGCCAAGCCAAACCCAGGTGGGCCGTCCAGTAGCGGTATTGGAGGATTTCGGTAAAGTCTTGGGTAGGCGATTCCGCTAAGACTTTTTCTTCTTCCCAGACGTGTAGTCCCGCTCCCAGACGTAATCCAAGGTTATAGAAAAGTCGGCCTTCCATATGCAAGCCCGTGGGTGGTATAAGGGTAGAAACCCGATCTGGCCTGGGTCCAAAGGTGGACCAAAGCTGATAATTGGGGCTCACCATAAAATCTCCTGCATCGAAAGCATAGCTTTGATCGAAGAGGTCCGAAAAGCGGAATCCGATGATGGGAGGACTATGGTTTGGTCCGGAAGGAACGGTGAGCGGGAAGGTAGCAGAGAAGGCTAACGAGCTGCATAATATGCAGGTGACGAGTAGCCCATAATGAAGCTGGTTCATGGAGGTTTTGGTGTATGGTGAAAAAAGGATAGGGAAAGGTACGGAATTTAGCCTACGCTAAAGGTTCTGTGAATAATCACTATTTTGAAGGAACGAAAATCAAGTACCTACCCCTTATGCCTAGAGATAACTTCGCGAAGCTCTTAGACCTCATCAAACAATACCAATATTTTTTATGGGCCGGCGCTCTAATTTTTGCGGTATGCCTGGCTGGTTCTCTTTGGATTTTTTACGAATTTGAGGGTGACCCTAAAGAGGATTATTGGTTCAAACTACCCGATTTTCTGATGGCGGTTTCCCAAACGATCTTGGGGACTGTACTCATCGGCGGGGGCCTGGGTGGCGTCGTAAATTTCATTTTTGAAGAGCAGAAAAAAGAGGAAGAAGCCGTAAAGGAGCGTTTGAAGCGCATGCAGGACAGCCGGGATCGACGCCGAGAAATTCGACGAGACATTAGCAAGGAACTTCGACAAATACACGATGAGGTAGCCCTTTCCCGCATTCTCATTCAGTCTCACCGCTCCGGTCGCACCTACGGGGAGCAGCTCCGTACGAAGATTATGCCGAGCAATATTGCGCTGCAAGAGCTCAAGCGGCAATTGGGAGAGATTCAGGAAGACAAGCTTGTTTCCAATGTTCCCGAACTACAGGTGAGCTTGACTTATATGTCGGCCTACCTGAGTGTTTTGATCGAGGAGTTTTCTTGCTATTATCTACAGATTTCCAACCTACAGAATTACCAAGATAGCATTGCAGAACGGCG
>JBCDIO010000098.1:0-8374 GCA_038748815.1 Bacteroidota bacterium | reverse complement strand
GCCAAATATTTGGCAGGCCTTTTGTCTTTATCATGGTACGATCTTATGGACTATTGCTTATTTGCCCCAAGAGAAGCCAAACTTCAGTTTTAGTTCTCCATAAAAGGCAGAAATATCTTTATCCGATAAGCCAGGAAGGTCCGTATTCATTACGAACCGGTAACCACCGTTTACGCCCAGGCGGAACCAACGGAATATGTTCACTTCTACACCTGCAGCGGGTTGAACGACTAGTACTCGGTCGTCTCCTTCGTTGTTGACTTCGGCGTCTCCACCACCCACTAATAATAATACCTCAGGGTGAACTACCTTGTGAGACTTAATACCGTAACCTAGCATCAAACCCTGGTAATCCAGGCTAAAGTTACTTGCGGCATTCTGGCCTAAAGCAACTTCATCGGTGGTGCGGAAGCCTCCGTAGCCGACCATCAGGTTTTTACCAAATTCTAAGCCCCCGTATCCACCACGCGTTACGGCGTAGTTATCGTCAAAGGCAGTGATTCCAATTACAGATCCACCCCAGGCTCCAGTAAGCCCAAGGCCGGTTCGGTTGAATAGCGTTTGATCACGCTGAGCCTGCAAACTAATGGCAAAACACAAGGTACATGCAGCAACAAACAAAAGCTTTTTCATGGTTAATTTTTTTGAGATTGTTTAAATGAGGTTCTTATTTGTTCTATACTGTTTGCATAGACAATTGTAATCCACAGACGTTGCGGGGAATTGATTTGTTACAGTCTCAGAGGCGAGTTTTAACCCTTCTTAACGAAGTTTGCCCATTCTTAAGAAAATAGAAAGAAAGTTGGGTTACGGTCGGACGATAACTAGTCGCTTGGTAGAGATGGTTTTGCCCTCACTGTCGACAATGCTGTACAAGTAAGTGCCTTTACTAAATGGATTGAGATCCACTTTTACTGTTCGGTTCCCGGGTACCCAAAAACTTTCTGACCAGACTTCTACCCCCAAGATGTTGAACATTCGAATTTCGTAGAAATCGGGACTCAGATTTTTAAAGTCAAAGCGGACTTCTAAAATGGCAGGATTTGGATAAGCATAGAGTCCAGGGGCGGTATAAAACTGTGAAGAACTAGCTACTTTTTCTTTAGGTTGCCGGAAAAAAACCCGCTGCATAGCTTCTGTTTTATCATCTGCTTCGACGATTGCAATCGGCGTTTTCCGATCTTCACTTAAGAAATGATAACTCAAATCAGTACGTTCACCCAAGTATTTGTTTTCTGGCAGGAGGTCGGTCACATCCTTCCAATCAACGAAAGGTAGTTTAGCATCAAGACGTACATTAAAGCGATCGACCCTGCGCAATCGCAATACAGGGAATTTACCAGAAGGTAGTTGTACGGTGCCATAGGCATCGATTAATTCCTGGCGGTCCAGCGTAAGGCGTACGCGAAAGGAGTCAGAAGAAATCGGTAGGTCATCCAGGTAGCTGGCCCCTACATCGTCAGCAGCAAAAATGACAGAAGCCTCCGTTAGGTCCCGATTGGACTGTTGGTAGCGGAGAGGAGCCCTTCGCATAGGTAATGCTGGGCGATATTTGAGTATTAGGGGGAGATCAATTCCCAAAAAGTTCTCGTCGTATATACCCACCAGATCTAAAGACGTTTTGGTACGCCGGTAATAGGCTTCTCCGTTACCCACCGGAAGGTTAGCCATTAGCGAGGCATCCTCGAAGAGTCTGCCAACTCGGCCAACCGTTGCTAACCGAAAGGTCTGAGGTTTAGAAAAAGGTGCCTGAAGCGTGGAAAAATCCCAGGTTTGTGGGCCCCCAGTCGTTCCCAAGGTCATTCCTTCCGGTAAATTATCGAGTCCCAAATAAATGGTATCTCCGACGCTCGGTAGGCTCTGACTATTTACGCGGATTTGAGCCGTTGAGAACGGAATAGAAAGTAAGAAGCATAGGAAGAAAAGGAAGAACCGAATCATATCTCGAACATAGATAAGCTATTGCCAACGGAGCGGACGTGATTAAAAAATGCAGAGATCGTAGGCTTTCCCTAAAGGTAGTATTTTCGGATGACCTATAATAACCACCCTCTTTTTGCGTATTAAAAGGCTTGTAATGCCACGAGTTTTTGGTACGCCCCCTCTTTTTGTAGTAAGTGTTGATGATTACCGCGCTCAATGATCTTGCCCTTACGCATTACGATGATTTCGTCGGCGTGCTGAATGGTCGACAAGCGATGGGCAATGACAATAGAAGTGCGGTTAGCGGTTAGTTTTTCCAAGGCCTCCTGTACGAGTTTCTCTGACTCTGAGTCTAAGGCAGAGGTCGCTTCGTCCAGAATAAGGATGGATGGATTTTTTAAAACAGCACGGGCAATTGTTAGCCGTTGCCGCTGACCACCACTTAGTTTACTGCCTCGATCTCCGATAATGGTGTCATATCCGTTTTCGGTTTCCAGAATGAAATCGTGGGCGTTGGCTACTTTGGTAGCTGCTAATATCTCTTCCTCTGTAGCATCCGGTTTGCCGAGTAATAGATTTTGTCGGATAGATGTATTAAAGAGGATCGCATCCTGAGAGATATATCCGATTTGTTGCCGTAGATCATCTAAGGGAATATTTCGAATGTCTTTACCGTCGATTTTGATAGCCCCATCCTGCACATCGTAAAAGCGGTTTAATAGATTTGCTACGGTCGTTTTTCCACTACCGGACTGGCCGACCAAGGCGATCGTTTTGCCTTTAGGTATATGCAAAGAAAAGTTTTTGAGAATGGGATCCTCATCGTAGGCGAAAGAAATATCCTCGATCTGGATAGATTCGTTAAACTGCTGCAAATTTTCTGTGATCTCGAATTCGTCGATCAATGGATTAGGGGCATCCATGACGGCTAAGATACGCTCGGCGGAGGCATCCCCTCGCTTGATGTCATAGATCGCTGTCGATAGCGATTTTGCGGGGGATAGTATTTGATAAATTAAGGCGATGTAGGTAATAAAAACTTCGGGTTGTAATTCGTTGCTTTCCAAAATCAAGGCCCCCCCAAACCAAACAATCCCAAGAATAACAAAGGAACCTAATGTTTCACTGATCGGCGAGGATAAATTTCGCCGGTAAAGCATACTGTTCATAGATTGAAAGTAGGCTTCGTTCGTCGAACGGAAAAGTGCTTGAATGCGGCCTTCGGCCACGTAAGATTGAATAATGGTCAGGCCGCCGAGGTTCTCATCAATTTGGGCGGTTAGTTGCCCTAAATAAGCCTTGGCACGCTCGGATGGCTTTTTTAAGGTATTACCGATGGTGGTAATCAAGAAGCCCGTGATTGGGATTAAAATCGCCACAAAAAGGGTCAGCTTGGGACTCAGGATAACTAATAGGATTAGGGTAGAGATGATCATCAGAGGATCCTGAATCAATCGATGGATCGAACTTAACAATGCCCATTGGATTTCGGTGATATCGGTGGTCAGCCTAGCTAGAATATCGCCCTTTCGCTTTTCGGTAAAATAGGAAACGGGAAGGCTGAGCGTCTTTTGGTGTATAGCATTCCGCAGATCGCGTTCGACTCCATTCTTTATAAAGGCTAAGGAGATGGAGCCCAGATAACGAAAAATGTTTTTCCCAAGGAAAAAGCTACAGGCAACTACCAGCACGTAAAATAGAACGGGTTGTACCCCTACCTCAGCTACCTGTTGGCCAATTCGGTAATTCAAAAGAGCCTCTAGATAAGACTTGATTTCTAGAATGCCAGTATACGTAGGAGGAGTACTTACGGAATCCGTGTTTTCAAAGATTATTTTCAAAACGGGAATCAGGATCGTAATCGATCCGAGGGAAAAAAGAACGGTAAGGATATTAAAAAAGACCGAGGCGCCGATGACCCGCTTGTAAGGCCAGGCATACTCCATGATCCGCATAAAGTTACTCATGCCGCAAAGGTAGTATATTATAAGGTGCTAAAACGGTTGCAATTACCTTCCTATCGGCTGGTATTTATTGTTTGATAATGGATCATTAGCCGACATTCTATCACCGGATTCTTTGGATGGTACTACGCAAAAGGGCTGTCTCAGTCATTGAGATAGCCCTTTTGAAACAGTATCGAAAAGCGAATCGTTGAATCGCTATGCTTCTTCTTTGCTAAGTAGGTCGTTCTCTGCTAAAAATCCAGTGTGGAAGTTACCCGCCCGGAACTTATCATTACGCATCAAACGCAGGTGAAAAGGAACGGTGGTTTTGATTCCTTCAATGATGAATTCATCTAAAGCACGCTCCATTTTTGTGATACATTCATCACGAGTTTGGGCGCGGCAAATGAGTTTAGCGATCATTGAATCGTAGTATGGTGGAATTTGATAGCCAGCGTAGACGTGTGTATCGACGCGCACTCCATGGCCTTTGGCGCTGTGGAAAGAAGTGATCTTTCCAGGACTTGGGCGGAAATCGTTGAATGGATCCTCGGCATTGATCCGGCATTCGATCGCATGCATGCTGGGGAAGTAATTCAAGCCAGAAATAGGAATTCCAGCTGCGATCTTAATTTGTTCTTTGATTAGATCGTGGTCAATGACTTCTTCGGTCACAGGGTGTTCTACCTGAATCCGAGTATTCATTTCCATGAAGTAGAAATTCCGGTGCTTATCCACCAAAAATTCTACGGTACCCACGCCCTCGTAGTTGATCGAAGCACCGGCAAGAATGGCTGCTTCACCCATTCGATCACGTAGCTCGTCTGTCATGAAAGGAGAGGGACTTTCTTCTACTAATTTTTGGTGGCGACGCTGGATCGAGCACTCCCGCTCGGATAAATGACAGACTTTACCTTGTTGATCACCGGCGATTTGAAACTCGATGTGGCGGGGTTCTTCGATGAACTTCTCTACGTAGATTCCATCATTTCCGAAAGAAGCTTTCGCTTCTTGGCGCGCCAAGTTCCACTGTGTCTCGAAATCGTTGGGTTCCCAAACGATCCGCATTCCTTTACCCCCACCACCGGCGGTTGCTTTCAGAATAATGGGATAGCCGATATCTTCGGCGATCTTCAGACCCGTTTTAATATCTTTTAGCAGACCATCAGAGCCGGGTACTACGGGTACACCAGCTTTGATCATGGTATCTTTTGCCGTGATTTTATCACCCATTTTCCGGATTTGCTCCGGGGAGGGTCCAATAAATTTGATGCCATATTCGCCGCAGACCTCAGCAAAGTCAGCATTTTCTGCAAGGAATCCGTATCCTGGGTGGATCGCATCCGCGTTGGTTATTTCTGCTGCGGCCATAATGCGAGGAACACTAAGATAGGATTCTGAAGAAGCTGGTGGGCCGATACAAACAGCCTCATCCGCAAAGCGAACGTGTAAACTATCAGCGTCGGCAGTCGAATAGATCGCGACGGTTTTAATGCCCATTTCGCGGCAGGTGCGAATGATACGCAACGCAATCTCACCACGATTGGCTATGAGGATTTTCTCAAACATACCCAAATGAATTTGCTCACCTACAGAAGGTGTAGGAGATGGATCTAAGCAGGCTCTACCAAGAATAATACTTGGTCGTACTCAACGGGTTGAGCATCTTCTACCAATACTTTTACCACTTTCCCCCCGATTTCCGATTCGATTTCATTAAACAACTTCATAGCCTCAACGATGCAGACTGTTTGTCCAACTTCAACAACGTCACCTACTTTTACGAAAGAAGGCTTATCTGGGCTTTGCGACCGGTAGAACGTACCTACCATAGGGGACTTGATCTCCAGGTAGTTCGTTGTAGCTTCTTTGCTTTCACCAGCGTCCGTATTCGCTGCCGGGGCTGGAGCTGCAGGTGCCGCCGGTGCTGCTGGAGCGGCCGGGGCTGGAGCTGGCATCTGAGGCGGTAATGAAACAAGTGGTTGTGGAGGAAGAACCACTGGAGTGGAAGCATCTCGCTTCGCGGAGTGGTATTTTTCAGTCCGAATAGATAATTCAAATTCTCCATCCTTCATCTTGAATTCGCTGAGGGTGGATTTATTGATGATCTTTATTAACTCCTGAATTTCCTTGGTTGTCATAGCAAGAAAGGTTTTATGCACCAATGATGGTGTCTTGAGTCAGGGGAAACATTGATGGATTTCACAAATAGAGCCCGGCCTATGATTTAACCCGTTCCATGTAAGAAGATGTTGCGGTTTCGACTTTTACCTTGTCACCTACGTTCACGAAGAGAGGCACCTTAACTTCTGCTCCCGTTTCTAGGGTAGCTGGCTTCAGTGTATTTGTAGCCGTATCCCCTTTCACACCGGGTTCGGTGTAGGTTACTTCTAAAACCACATACTGTGGCATCTCCAGGTTTAGTGGAATCTCTTTTTCTGCGTGGAAGAGAATGTCAACTTGCATTCCTTCGGTTAGGAGCTTCGGATTCTCAATCAGCTTTTCTTCCATCATCGTCTGCTCAAAAGTTTCGTTATTCATAAAATGATAACCAAAGTCATCATGATACAGATATTGGAACTTACGACGCTCGATCCGCACAGGGTAGATCTTGTGGCCAGCAGAGAAGGTGTGATCGACTACCCGGCCGTGTGAAAGGCTCTTGAGTTTTGTACGAACAAAGGCCGCACCTTTTCCAGGTTTAACGTGCTGGAATTCTACTATTGACCAAAGGTCGTTATTGTGTTCAATGCATAAACCTTTGCGGATATCGCTGGTATTTGCCATAAGTATGAGCGCTTAACGGTTTTTAGTTGGTTCAATTGCGGTGCAAAGATAGAAAAATTACGCGCCTATTTTTAATAAGCCCACTTTATCCAAGTAGCTCCCCAGGTGAATCCTCCACCGAAGGCGGTCAGGATAATATTGTCTCCTTTATTTAGGTCTTTTTCGTAGTCCCACAGGCATAATGGGAGCGTTCCGGCCGTAGTATTTCCATACTTTTGGATATTGACCATCACCTTTTCCATAGGGAAGTCGGCCATCTTGGAGACAGTTTCAATAATCCGGATATTGGCTTGGTGCGGAGTAAGCCAAGCGATGTCATCGTTGGTCAACTCATTGCGAGCCATAATCCGTTTTACTACGTCTGACATCCCAGAGACAGCCGCTTTAAATACGGGGCGTCCATTCTGGAAAACGTAGTGTTCCCGATTCTGAACGGATTCTACCGTTGGGGGTTTCAATGAACCACCTGCTTTTTGGTGTAAATAATGTCGACCCGAGCCATCACTATGAAAAATGGAATCCTGAATACCGAGGCCGTCCTCGCTAGGTTCTAACAATACGGCTCCCCCACCATCTCCGAAAATGACACAAGTAGTGCGGTCTGTGTAATCGATAATGGAAGACATTTTATCAGCCCCCATTACAATAACTTTCTTGTGTGTACCGGACTCTACAAACTTTGCTCCGGTTGTTAAAGCATACAGAAAGCCAGAACAAGCGGCATTGATATCGTAACAAAAAGCATTTTTGATGCCTACCTTGTCAGCGGTGATATTAGCAGTATCTGGGAATGGCATGTCACCAGTGATCGTCGCACAGATCAACAGGTCAATTTCTTCTGGTTTCGTATTGGTTTTTTCGAGTAGACCTTTGACGGCTTCGGTAAGCATATCAGAGGTTCCTTTTTCGCCCTTGAGAATGCGGCGCTCAGAGATACCTGTCCGGGAGCGGATCCACTCATCGTTGGTGTCAACCATCGTTTCCAGTTCCTTGTTCGTCAACACATAGTCGGGAACGTAGCCCTGGACTCCAGTTATAGCGGCAAATGTTCTTTGCATATCTAATGAGTTGGTGGTAATTGTCTATTTCTATTTGAGTTCTTTTGGTCGGTTTATCCGAAAAGAAGCCCAAAGGTAATCAATAATGTTTTTGGCTGGTCAATCAGAGGTACTAAGACTTGCGATGAGTTCCTGAGCCCAAGAGGAAGTTGGTTCGGGCTTCGCGGAAAATAGGATTAGAACCTTTTATGATCTACCCAAAAGTTCGGGTTTTTTTCACGATGTAAAATTATTAATTTCCGCTGGTTATTCGAGTAAGTGAATCTCAATTTGAGTCCTAACCCCCTTTTAAGACGTTCATAAGACCTTATTCTATGTCATCGATGCTTATTATTGGAATTGGCCAATTGGTAGGTGCCCGAAATCAAAAAGCTCCTTTGCTAAGGGGAAAAGAATTAGCTACACTTCCAAGTATTAAACATGCTTTTTTGCTGATTGAGAATGGGCTTATCAAGGACTTTGGTCCGATGGGTTTAGCGCCCGATCGAGCAGATTTAGTCGTCGATGCCCGTGGAGGATGGGTGTTACCCGGATGGGTCGATTCACATACCCACCTTGTTTTTGCGGGTAGCCGGGAACAAGAATTTGTAGATCGGATCAATGGCCTTTCCTATCAAGAAATTTCTCAACGGGGAGGAGGTATTCTCAATTCCGCGTTGC
>JBCDIO010000097.1:0-8391 GCA_038748815.1 Bacteroidota bacterium | reverse complement strand
TCGAAGCGCCCTAGGCTGGGGCGGATATCGTCGAGCCCTCCATTGCGAATATTTCCGGAAGCATAGTAATTTCCTTGGTAGAACTGGGCACTTTGCCAAGCTTCAGTAGACCCTAGATCAAAAAACTGGTTATCTAATAAGTTCCCCGTATTTCGATCAACCGAAAATAATAAAGCATCTTGTCCACCCGCTCCGGGGAAGCCTTCAGTTGTTCCGAATACCCAGAAATTACCAGTGTTTGGGTCTTCCACTACATGATTCAGTCGAGGCTTATCACCCAGGCTAAACCGTTGTTGCCAAAGCACTTGGTCCGTCGCTGGATTATAGCGCATAAACCAAGTGGCATTATTCGGGAAGGCTTGATCCCATCCGATTAGGATTAGATTATTTTCAGAATCTGCATATAAATAAAGTAGAAAATGATTTTGATCTAATTCGGTAAAAAGACGGACCCAGATAATATTTCCCTCGGCATCAAAATGATACAGGGCCGGACCATCCTGAATATATCCAACCGCATAGGTTGTAGAACCATCTAAGGAGAGCGTGGAGTAAATCCCCTCCGGTTGGTTACCGTCTTGAAATCCAATCAATTCAGCAAAACTGGTTTCACAATCACTACTGACAGCGGAACTTACAAAAACGTACTGGCAATACTGTTCTTCACAAAAACCATTATCACTCGTTAGGCAAACTTGATAGTTACCATTGGTTAAAAAGTTGGTCGAAAATACCGTATTGGTCGACTGGGCTACCCCATTGATACTCCATTCGTAGCTCGAGGCATTCTGTGATAAATTTGTAAAGTTGATTGTTTCACCTGGGATCGGGGTGGTATTACTGACTGTAAAGGCACTACCGACTGGACACGTTACCTGAATTGTGTCGGAGAAGGTAGAAGAACAATTGGGGTCGGCGTTGGTAGCTACCAGGGTGATTACGTAGGTACCTACGGTGGAAAAGACTTGATTGTAATTCGTAGAGGTCGCTACCGATACTCCATCAACAAACCACTCGTAGTTGGTAGCACTAGTTGAGGTATTATTGAAGAACGCGGTTTGCCCTACATCGTAACCATTTTGATTCGGGGAGAATTCCGCTTGAATATTTATTAAACAGGGGTCAAGACAGCCTTGGGATTCTTGCAGACTTGTACGGATGCCGTCTAAGGTGAAGACCATCCGATCGGTTTGCCCTTGAGTAAAAGCGGAGTAACAGTCGAAATCCCCATAGTCCATGTAGTTGATGTACATGTCATTTTGGTCCGTTGCAAAGCCAGAATCTGTATCCGTAGAACAGGTATTTATGGTATTCCCACAAAGTACTGGAGCGGTAGAAGCATCGGGTGGAGTGTCGCAAACCCGGTCACCGTCTTGTAGACAATCGTTATTGGTACATCCTCCCTGAAAGGTATGGTAAAGTCCCAGATAATGCCCCACCTCGTGTACTTGAACTGCTGAGTTGCCCTCAGAGCTACCAAACCACTGTGCCTCCATTACGATACCGTCCACATCCGATCCTGCGGCGGCTGGAAAATAGGCGTAGCCCGCCACCCCACAACCGGAGGCATTACTGCAGATTTCGGCTACCAACCAAATGTTGAGATAATCATCGGGATTCCAACGGATAAGATCTTTCAAAGCTAGGTCTTCGGTCTCCAGTGTCATATTAGTCAAAGGATCAACGACTCGGTTGATACCCGTGGTGGCATTGCCATCGGGGTCTCGCTTGGCGAGGCAGAATTCGATATCGGTATCTACTCCCGTACCTTGGTCGTAATAACCTACATTGGCAAAGGCATCGTTGAGGTGATCCATTCCCGTAAGGACGGTAGCATCTGGGATATTTTCCGTCCCGTTTTGATGAATGATATGTACGACGACCGGGATGGTATAGCTAGCTTTAGGAAAGCCCAACCCAGCTTGGTCTTGGTAGCTTTGTTCCCACAATGCCCATTTCACCGCAGTCTGGGGATGCTGGGAAAGCCAATGTTCGTGAATCGAGTGATGTGCACAAAAGTGTTCCTGGCTCGGCGGTGCCGGTGGGGTAGATTGGAAGGTAAGCGTTGACCAGGAGAGGAGCCAAACAAATACTCCGATGCCTAATCCAAAAAAGGAACTAGTAGACGTTTTCATAATAGGGGATTGAATAATCCTAAAGTCGTGAATAAAAACGATGAAGTACCAACTAAGCGTCCTACATTTTAGACTCTTGAGGGTACAAAAAAGGTCAATACATTATTACAGACCAGTGAAATCTTGCTTATGAATACTTAATAACTACCGAAAAAGACTAATATCTCCATGTAGGATCCCATGTTCGCCTCGATCATTCTCAATTTCAAAGATGTAGGTATACACACCTGAGTTCAAAGGCTGGCCATGGAAGGTTCCATCCCATCCCTGGCTTGGGTCATTGGTATAGTATGAATTATTTTGGAAAACCAAATTTCCCTTTCGATCAAAAATAGAACATTGAATAACACGGAGGTTACCCGATTCTGAGAAAGGGTAGAATGAATCGTTGTTGCCATCGTTATTAGGGCTGAAGGCATTCGGAATATAAACTCTATTGATCGGTTTATTTGGGCTAAAGATATTCGTGGGAGAACACAGAATGGTATCCATACATGCTGTAGCTATCGGAGATGCCAAGGTGGTTGAAAGTGAATTTCTAGGAATTAAAGTGTAGGGATGATTATACCTAAGTAAAGGTGCATCTCCATGAAATGGTTCCAAGCCATCTTCTTCTCGTAACTCAAGGTCCCTTATCCAGTCACAGTCAATTAAGATGCCAGGATCGTTGATACTTATTTTAAGAAAAAAAGCATCTGTTTGTGTACCAGTCACAGACTGCCCTCCAAGGTAAAGAAACCCATCGATTATTGTATGATAAAAGCTGTTATCATTTGCGTTTTCGAGTCCGATACCTTTACACCAAATGCCATCTCCATCTTTATTTATTTTGGTGAGAAATAAATCTCGTTGTCCATTTATTTCTAGAACTCCGTATATCAATAATCCATCTTCAATACTTAGAATTCCTCGGGTGCTCAGTGAAGAGCTGCCTATGATTTCGTAAGCCCGAGTGGATAAGTTCATTCCATCCAGATCAGTTTGAAACCACTGGATTCTTCCATTTGAAAGGTCTGCGTCTGAAAGAGAGCCTCGTCCTACACTGTAGATCGAATTATTTTCAATGACTAAATCTTCCATGTAAGATCGGCTAGGGGTAAAAAAAGGATTGAGATAATAGTTTGACCATAGAAGTTCTCCATCTAGGGTAAATTTCCCAATGCATGGCCTAATCCCATCTACATTTCCATTACGAACATACCCTGCAACATAATAATGGTCTTCAAAAAGAATAGCCTCTTGCCATGCATCTGTAGCCCCAAGGGAATAATATTCGCTTTCTATCAGCTCACCGGTATTTTTATCAAGTGTTAACTGTAGCGCATCCTGGCCGTCTGCTCCTAAGTTATTGAGAGCCTCTGTGGTCCCAAAGACCTTGTAGTCTCCTGAAATTGGGTTTTCAAGAAAATCATTTAGTCTGGGCTTTTCACCTAAATCGTATTCTTGAATCCATTGTATTTCATCGTTTCCTGGATCGTAGCGCATAATCCAAGTAGAGTTGTGAGGGAAACTTTGATCCCACCCGAACAAGATCAAAAATCCCTCAGAGTCTTGATACATGTCTAAAATGAAATAATCACTTCCAAGACTATTAAAAAGACGGGTCCATTGGAGTTGTCCGTTTTGAGAGAACTTAAAAAGAGTAGGACCGCCTTCGGTGAAGCCGCAAGCGAATAGTTCCCCATTACGATTAATCGTCGTGAAAAACCCTTCCTTTTGTCCAGAGTTGTCCTCTCCTACAACATTTAAAAATACCGTATCACATGGGCCAAAGGTAGGCGGAGCAAAATTAAAGATCGTAGTTGTATTCTCGGGTTTGAGTAAAAAAATGAAAGAGCTAGATAGGCAAAATAATAAAAGGGAGAGTAAGGAAACTCTTTGGTATTGGGTAAGAAAGTGCATTATGTGGTTTTTTGAGGTGAAAAATCATTAAAATATCAGACTGTCCAGTCTTTAAATTTATCGCTTGTTCAGATCAAAAACGAATTTTAATGAGGAGAATAGTTTTTTGTACATTTTTTTCTAATTCGACTGAACAATACACACCCGAAAAGCGATCTCGGTATTAATAGGAGGCATGTAAAATGGCAAATGCTGCCTCTTTTTAAACCGATTACAAACACAATCCCAAACCGATGCCACACACGTACCCAATGACTGGGCGGAATAAATCATTCCGTACCTGGTCTGGCATGATCCTCGTATTGATCATTCCTCTTTTCTTCGCTAGTTGTCAGAAAGAAACCCAAGTCCTTAAGTCGATCTGCTCCGAACCACTTTGGAAAAGTGAGCAAGGGCTCCGCGTCAAAGGTTTTACCGTTGATGAGGAAGATTTTTGTTTTGAAGTTCCTTCTACCAAAGAAACGGCATTTAACTACAGCATTAATGAGGCCGTGGAAGAAGTTTTGGCCATGGCAGAGGGAGATATGCCCGCCGGATGTAAGTTTTTAATTCGGGTATTTCATCCTCTCGTAATTCAACAACCCCAGGATCCCACTGTAGTGGATAACGCTTATTACGATCCCACGGGGCGAAAAATTCAGATTTATTTCCGAATTGGAATGGAAATGATTCCGTTCCATTACCCAGAAGCATTTAATGATTCGTATCTGGTAACCAATCCAGGTTTATTGAGCAGCTTGATGACCGGTCAGATTTACGCCGGTGTTATTGATGAATTAAAGCCATACACGATTGATATTCGTGGCACCTATGAACCCCCAACGGATAATAGTTTGCAGTGATTTTTCTGTTGTATGGTTTATACTCGTAGCTACTTTATTTCGGCTACATTGTTGATTTTCTGTTTATCAATTAGCTCGATGGGAATAGGCTAAGTTTTAAACAGACTTTGGCAGGCAGGGCCGCAAGGCCCTGCTATTAGAAAGGGCCTTCCGCAGTACGCGGAGGCCCTTTTTTGCTATTTCTGGAATGAACCGCCTTTGTTTAAAAAGGAGGCTGGGGTGGCTTATTATCGAGTATGGTTTCGATCTTTTGGTTGATTTCGTCCGTAAGGAGTGGTACGATATCCGCGGAGGTCAGAGTCTCTTCTAAGTGATGAACTTTGGAAGCACCCAAAATCACGGTGCTCACCCGCGGATTCTTCAAACACCAGGCAATGGCTAATTTGGGCATAGTGGTTCCGAGGCCCAAGGCAATATTGTTAAGTTTACGAACCTTTTCCAAGCGTTCGGGCGTCAAGGAACGCTCTTTTAGCCACTCCAATCCTTCCATACCCAGGCGAGTACCTTCCGGGAATTGATCGAGGTATTTAGTGGTCAGTACACCCGAAGCTAACGGTGACCAAATGGTAGTTCCCAAGCCTTGATTCTTATAGATTTGATCGTATTCAATCTCTACCCGCTCCCGGTGGAACATATTGTATTGCGGTTGTTCCATAGTGGGACCAATTAAGTTGTTTTCTTTGGCGGCCATATGAGCGGCGGTAATCTCTTGCGCCGACCATTCGGAAGTCCCCCAATAGAGGATTTTACCTTGCTGAATCAAGTGGTTCATCGCCCATACGGTCTCCTCGATGGGGGTGTTTTTATCGGGGCGATGGCAGTAGAATAAGTCCAGGTAATCAAGTTGAAGGCGACCCAAAGCGGCGTGGCAAGCTTCGAAGATATGTTTTCGACTGAGTCCCGTTTGGTTGGGCTTTTTACGACCATCCCCAAAGTACACTTTACTAGAAACCAGGTAAGAGGTGCGATCCCAGTTATGTTTTTTCAGAATACGGCCCATGACCCGTTCGGATTCCCCCCGGGCATAAATCTCGGCATTATCGAAGAAGTTTACTCCTCGATCGTAGGCGAGTGTCATTAACTGTTCTGCGGTTTGATCGTCAATCTGCTTGCCAAAAGTTAGCCAGGTTCCAAAGGATACTGCACTTACCTGCAATCCAGATTTTCCAAGATATCGGTATTCCATGTTGATTGGGGCTTTACTTATATTTAATCGTTCCGTCTAATTTGCCGTTTCCTTCCAGCACGTCCAAAAAGCTACGCTCCAGAGTAAGGGTATTACCGTCGATAAAAGCACCTTGCATGGTGGTCTTTTTTACCTTTTTCGGGAAGTGGTAAACGGATTTATAGGTTGCACTGGCGAGAAACATTTTCAGCATTTCCATTTCTTGCCCCTCCATTGGAATATCTGGTGTTTCTCCAGGTGATTCCCGAGTAATGGTTTTTCCTTTCTTCGTGAATAACATATTGGCGCCACCGGCTAAGCCACCTAGTCCGGCCATACCTTCCAGACCTTCGCCCGCAATTTTGCCCATATTCTCATTGAAATAGGCGATATCGGCGATATCTTCAAAGTCGAGATTGAGGGCAAAGATGAGCTCTTTATTGGCCTTGTTCATTTTGATGTCCATTTTGGCATTCTCAAATACCTCGGGCCGTTCTAGACTTTTCAACTGCTCTCCGGCAATGGAGGCAAAATTGATCGTAGAATCCATACTTTCCGGTAGGTCGAGTTCGGGCGTTGCTTCGCCACCTTGTTGACCCATCATTTCCTGCAATTGGTTCATGTCTAAGTCCATCAAGGCACTAACATCGATGGTGAAACGGTAGGTTCCCGTACCGTCTTTATTCATAAACAATTCTTCGAGAAAGTCGACACAGCTGGTCAGGGTGAGACTACACAAGGCAATCAGCAGTAGATTGGATAATTTCATGGTCAAATAGATAATTTAGAGAGAAGATCATAAGGTAATAAACTTCTTCTTAAAGTGTACGAATCAACGAGAAGGTGTTCCAGTTTTTTATTTTCCCACTTTCATCAGGGGTGTACAACCATCTAAGCCGTAGGATGTTTAGATTATCTGTTAGCTAATCTGTAAAATGCTTTTGAATGAGCTTACCCAATACCCTTGGGGCTTTGAAGGCCTCTGGTTACCGTTCTAAAACGATTAAAGAAGAACTTCGTGACAATCTAATCCAACGGCTACAAAGTAAAGAACCTGTTTTTACAGGCATTCTTGGATTTGACGATACCGTCCTTCCCGATCTGGAACGAGCAATTCTATCTCAACATAATATTTTGCTTCTGGGACTACGGGGGCAAGCCAAAACCCGTCTAGCCCGGTTGATGGTCAATCTGCTCGACGAATACATGCCTGTAGTAGACGGCAGCGAACTGAACGACGACCCCTTAAATCCTCTTAGCCGTCAAGCCAAAGACTTGATCGCTGAACACGGTGACGATACCCCAATCGATTGGGTGCACCGGGATGATCGCTACGTGGAGAAACTCGCTACTCCGGACGTAAGTGTAGCTGATTTGGTTGGAGATGTAGACCCCATTAAGGCCGCCACTATGAAACTGAATTATTCTGACGAGCGAGTAATTCACTTCGGCTTGATCCCACGGTCGCATCGCTCTATTTTTGTGATTAACGAACTACCGGATTTACAGGCCCGCATTCAGGTAGCGTTGTTCAATATGTTACAAGAAGGGGATATGCAGATTCGGGGGTTCAAACTTCGCTTACCACTAGATATTCAATTCGTGTTCACCGCTAACCCAGAAGACTACACCAACCGGGGAAGTATTATCACACCTTTGAAGGACCGAATCGAAAGTCAAATTTTGACGCACTACCCAAAAACGGTCGATATTGCTCGACAGATTACCCAGCAAGAAGCTGCTTTACCGACTGCTCAGAAAGATCGGGTACAGGTGCCCGAATTGATGGAGGTACTCCTCGAACAGATCGCCTTCGAAGCTCGAGAAAGTGAGTTTATTGATGAGAAGAGTGGTGTTTCGGCCCGCCTGAGTATTTCTGGCCTAGAAAACTTGGTTAGTACCGCCGAACGTCGTGCTTTAATCAACGGAGAGAAACAAACTCAAGTGCGTTTGACAGACTTTTGGGGCGTGGTACCAGCGATTACCGGAAAGGTAGAATTGGTCTACGAAGGGGAACAAGAAGGCCCCTATGCCGTAGCTATCAACTTGCTTTCTTCCGCAATTAAGAAACTATTCCTGGAACGTTTCCCTCACCCAGATCGAGTGAAGAAAGGCCGGGAACGGGATCCTTACGGTACGATTCGTGCTTGGTTTGCTGGGGGTAATTCTCTGGAGTTGTTGAATGATGCCAGTGATAAAGATTTCCACGCAGCCCTTGACCAAGTAGCGGGGCTGAAGAAGATGGTAGAGGGCTTAGGCCTCCCTGCTAAAGATCTGTATACCAATATGGAGTTGGCCATGCACGGACTCGCAGAATTTAACGTAATCAATAAGGATTTCTTAGAAT
>JBCDIO010000096.1:0-8410 GCA_038748815.1 Bacteroidota bacterium | reverse complement strand
CAAAGTATCACCTTTACAGACACTTTGGAAGTAACCGTAACCACCAATGATATTCAACCCTTCATCACCTTCATCGAACAAGACTGCTTTATTGGAGTTGAGATTGCGGTAGGCTGTGAAGATTATATCAGCCTAACCACCCCACTACCTAATATCAACATTGGTGATAGTGGAAGTATTACGGCCATCGTGGAGCAAAGTACCGATCCCGAATGTACCCTGGTCTCTCAATCCTTAAGCTATGACTGTCAGTGTATCATTGATGATTTCCAAATTGAGGCGCAGGAGTGTGAATTAGGGACCTACTTTATTTCCCTAGACTTTACAGGAGATGGTATTCAACAGTCTTTTACCCTAGTCGATCAGAATGACGTAGACTATGGTACCTTCGACTATACCGAGCTACCTATTCAGATTGGCCCGTTTGTAGGTGACAATGTAACTACTTACACCTTGTTTATTGAGGATGCTAGTCCGCTAGAGTGTTCTTCTAGTGTTGAATTTGGGCCGTTCTATTGCCCACCAGCACTAGCAACTTGGGAAGTTACGGACCCCACTTGTCTGGATGAATTTGGAACGCTAGAAGCATTAAATGTAACGGGAGGTGAAGCACCTTACACTTATTCTGTTGATGGTGGGATCAGTTTTTCGGCCGATCCGATATTCAGTCCTCTTAGCCCCGGTACGTACCAAGTTCTGGTGCAAGATGCCCAAGGTAATGTGATACAGGATGAAGAAGTGATCGTGCCGGTTGCCGACTTAGTAGTAGAGGCTACGGCAGGGACCGAAGTACTCCTAGGAGAAAGCTACCAGATCAATGTATTCTTAAACGTTCTTGAAGATCAAATTGCCTCCGTACAATGGACGCCAGCTGATGGCTTGAGCTGTACCGATTGCCTGGAGCCCATTGCCACACCAACGACCACTACGACGTACACCGCTTTAGTGACCGATATCTTTGGATGTCAGGTAGAAACTCGTACGACCATTACCGTTGATCCGGCTTTAGGAATCTACATTCCCAATGTATTTAGTCCTGATAATGATGGAATTAACGACATCTTTCAGATTTATGCACGGGATGGAAGCGTGGAGCGCGTTCGGGAGTTCCTCATTTTTGACCGATGGGGAGAACTCGTTCATAAATACGAAAATTTCCAACCCAATGATCCCGGCTCTGGATGGGATGGAGTCTTCCGTGGGCAGCCTATGAATCCGGCTGTTTTTGCCTATTACGCCATTGTTGAGTTTATCGATGGCCAAGTCATCCTGTACGAAGGGGACGTCACCCTGGTGCGATAAAAACAAAGAGGCGATCCTAGTAAGGATCGCCTCTTTTATTTTGCATCAGTTGATTCTACTTCCGCCCCCAAAGCACCAAAGTGGCTTTTCCGGTGGCAATATTCTTAGAGTCGTACCAAAAGACCACCTTCTTGATCACTCGTTTATTCCCTTTTAAATCAATTACTCGACTATCGCTGCCCTGCTTAAATTGATGGCGAACATTCACCTCTTGTTTATCTCCGTTTGCAAAATGGACCACACAACGGTGCATATTAAGCGCTGAATTCCGTACTACAAACTTTAGCTTGGTAAAGCGCCCTTCCCGGGCCGTAATGAAGATTTCGTCTCGGTCTAATTTATGGCTCACTTTTTTCTGCCCCAACCGCTCCCACTTATTGGGAGGAAACTCCAAATCAGTAATTTCTGGCAACGTAGCCGATGACAGTAGTAAACCGCTAATTGCCAAAATGGCAAAAGTCCATACATTTTTGAATAAGCTGCTCGTGATTTTCATATCCGTTTGTTTATGGTGTTTTAAAGTAACTACTCCGTAACCTGAATTTCTAAACTTTTTGACGGGTTCTTTTGCTCAACTCATCGTTACGTGCTCGCCTTCGTAGCTATGGCTACGAGCCCCGCGCGTCTTGATTTAAACAAAAAACGCCTCGGTTAAAATATTCATTGATGCAGGTTACAAGGTAGCAACGAACCTATGATGAGGATTATCGCTAAAGGTTTAAAGGTGGAAATATTTTTTTAGGTACTCCTCCCTGAAATCATTGATTTTCTAAGGCACCAAAGGGGAGAAGCTCATTCACTTCTACCAACCGGTGGTCAATATTGGCTCAACGATTCGCTATACTACCCCGCCTATTTAAGCCATAAAATAGGCCCACGCCCTTTGCGGCTAATCCCTATGAAGCTGGTTCTTACCTAATCAGTGGTTTTGCTAGGTACCAATCACCTCTTGAGAACAATTCCCGGTCATTTTCTTAATTTCGCCTCCTCCTTGCACTCAAAAATGAGCCGAATGCCTAGTCGAAAACTCTTTTACAGCTTACCCCCTAGCTGGCGATTCCTAGCTCGACGCCTATACTTTCTCCCCATAGATACCTGGGAAAAATGGTCGGGCCAGCGTCCGGCACTCACGCCCCCTAAAGGTTTGATCTTTACAGGCAGAGGTGATTTTCAGCGGGAAGGAAAACGGCTCTTTGAGCGGTTTAGGGATCTCGGTGGCTTACAACCCGAGCACCGGGTGCTAGACATTGGTAGCGGTATCGGACGAGTAGCCGTACAGTTGAGTCAATATTTGAACGAACGAGGGAGTTACGAGGGCTTTGATGTAATCAAACTCGGGGTAGATTGGTGTCAAAAAAACATTAGTACAGCGCATTCAAACTTTACCTTCACTTACGTTCCCTTAGGAAATGATCTCTACCGATCCGAAGGCCGAGATGCGTCCTCTTTCAACTTCCCCTATCCTGATAATTCTTTCAACTTCGCCGTGAGCAATTCGGTATTTACCCATATGCTGCCAGAGGAGGTCCAAAACTACTTGGAGCAGCTCCATCGGGTACTCAAACCCGGCGGGCGCGCTTACCTTTCTTTTTTCATTCTGAACGAAGCCTCTAAAGCCGGCATGGCCAACAATCCGTCTTTCAATTTTAAATTTGACCACGGCTATTACCGACTATTAGATGAGCAAGTGAAAGCGGCTAATGTAGCGTACGAAGAGGATTACTTCCAACAGAACCTATTACCCTCGGATAAATGGAAATTTATTCATCAATTTTATGGCTACTGGTCGGGCCAAAGAGACGAAGAACAACCCGATTATCAAGATTTCGTAATCGTTGAAAAACGTTAAAGAAAAACAGAATCACTGGCCGATGGTCACTTGTGCTCTCCTAGTGCTAATATTGCTTATTGGGATTGGATTGCGCATATGGGCCTATTGGCAGAATCCCTCTCTTTTCTTGGATGAGGCCAATCTAGCTCGTAACGTTGCGGAGCGGTCCTTTGAAGGTTTTTTCCGGACCCTGGACTACCACCAGTATGCGCCTCCCCTTTTTATGTCCCTCGTTAAAGGGGCTACCCTTTTTTTCGGTCAGGGAGAATGGGGACTCCGCTTTTGGCCTTTGCTAGCAGGCGTCGGTGCCCTAGTGCTTTTCTGGATACTTAGCAAAGAATGGAATCTTTCTTTCCTAGGGCAATTTTATGGCCTAGCGCTGTTTGCGGGTTCCGGTTTGGCCATCCTATACAGCGTCTCTACAAAGCAATATAGCACGGATATGCTGATCACCCTACTCTTGATCTATCTAGCAGATCGGGACTTGCAGCAGGGGCATCTACAGGCTTGGAAGCGGTGGATTTGGTTGGGAGTCTTAGCCCCTTGGATATCCATGCCTAGCATGTTTTTACTCAGTGGAGTAGGCCTAGCTTTCGGTTGGGCAAGTATTCGGCAAAATGAGTCCTGGGCATGGACCAAAGAAGCAACGCGTTGGGTATTGACGGGTTTAACCTGGCTTGGTAGTTTTGGCCTCTATTACTGGTTGCTACTACGTAGTGATATTGAATCTGATTTCCTACAACAATGGCACCAAGACTATTTCCTTCCATTATTGCCTCTTTCCGCAGAATCTTGGGAGCAGTTTAGCTCCGTTGGTATTCAGGTTTTCAAAGCTGCTTTTGGATTCACTAGCTTGGCCATCGGCTTAGGATTAGGCCTTTTTATCCTTGGTATCACACGCTTAGTTCGAGACCCCATAAGGGGGTGTTTACTTTTGATCCCTCTATTGGCTTGTTGGGTAGCTTCGGCCTTACAGCAATATTCAATGATGCCTCGGTTATTATCCTTTGCTTTTCCGGTTATCTGGTTAGTAGCTGCCTGGGGAATCACTTTTCTATTGGAGAAAACGGGCCCTTGGTTAGCATGGATTTTATTACCCTTACTCATTGCATCTCTTTCGGTGGCGGGGGTATGGAAGAAGATGGGGCATCCCGTAGCCGATGAGGGTAGCCGCCAGGCCTTAGACATTTTATCGGAAGAATGGCAGATGGGGGATGGCTTATTCGTCTTTCGTTGGGCTGAGCCGGCTTATGCGTATTATCAACAACACCATCCAGATAAAGAGCGTTACCAGTTCCATCCTTGGTATCATAATCCAACGAGTGCTGGCTTCGAATGGGAGGAGGCTAAAAAACGACTCCCCGAAACGAATCGCACGTGGCTTTTGTATACCCACATGCTCAACGATACGGAAAAACGGCCAATGTTAACAGACATTAACCAGATTGAACCAACCAATAACGTTTCTATAATCCTCTCTATACCAGGAACCTACTTATATTTGATTCGACCAAATGAATAAAGCCTTTCTTCCCAAAACCGGAGGCTTCTATTCTTAATCTACATTTTAAAAACCCATTTTAATTTTCCATCTAATGAAAAAGAATTTGTCTATTCTTTTAGTGGGCTTGCTATGCCTCATCGGAACCCCCAAAACGTTTGCTGTTGTATCTCTACAAAAGGCCGCTTCTGCAACGCAGCAGGATGTTCAACCGATTGTTTCAGCCGAAGAAACCCCACAAGTTAAACCCAAGAAAAAAAGCTGGAAGGAGCGAAAGGCCGAGCGCATCGCCCAGAAAATCGAAAAGGGAGCACTCGCTCCTCGCGGTTTAGCTATTGCTGGTTTTGTCACTGGTTTGGTAGGTATGTTATTACCGGGCTTTCTGGTAGCAGTAGTTGGTATTGTATTGAGCGGTATTGCGATAACTCGCTATCGCTACGCCGGGCACAAAAAAGGCCGAGGCTTAGCAATTGCCGGTTTAATCCTAGGCATCATTGGTGCCATTACTGCTTTTGCCCCTCTTGGCATGCTTCTTTTACTTTAGAATGAGTGATTCCCCTGAGTCCCAACGGTTCTTCTGTATTCCCACAGAAGAACCGTTTTTTTACGTAAATAGCGATCTTCTAGCAACCTTCTTACTGTACCTTTGTGCGTAAATCTGTTCTACATGGTCACCTTACTCTTAACGTTTAAAGCCCTACACGTCGTTGGATTTGTTTCTTGGTTTGCTGGTTTATTTTACCTAGTTCGCATGTTTGTCTATCAGCGGGAAGCTTTGGATCAAGAGGAACCCAAGCGTAGTATTCTCAAAGAAGAATTTGAGACCATGCAGCACCGGGTTTACAACATCATTTGCAATCCTGCTATGATGGCTACCTTCTTTTTTGGGATCGGGATGTTGATCTTAAATCCAAGCTATTTGCTATTGGGCTGGATGCACGTAAAACTTACCCTATTATTTGGTTTGTTGGCCTATCACCTTTATTGTAAGCGCATCATGAAAGAACAGGCGGCCGGCACCTCCCGCTGGGAGCCTTTTCAACTGCGGCTCTTCAACGAAGTTTCCACTCTCTTTTTAGTTGCAATATCCTTTATTGCCGTTCTGGGTAAAGCCAATTTACTCAACTACCTCTACTTGTTGATAGGCCTTTTAGCTTTCGTTGGCTTAATCCTATACGGGGCTTGGCGATATAAACGAAGACGAGAAGCTGGACTCGCGAGGTGATATTTATCAGCATTTTCAGCAACCATTGATCAATGTTCGAAATGATTGTGCCTGTTAATTTTGGTGCAAAGATCATCGAACATGGAATCGACGACCTATACACAACCAACTTTAAAATCTATTAAGAATAGCAATGCCTGCGCCCATTGTGGCGAGGATTGCGGAAACCACCCGATTCAACAAGATCAGACCATCTTCTGCTGTGAAGGCTGTAAGATGGTCTATCAGGTTTTACACGACAATGATCTTTGTCAATTCTACACTATTGACGAAAAGGCTGCTTTTAGCCTGAAAGGAAAGCGGCTAGAGGGTTACACCTACCTCGACAGCCCTGAGATCGTTCAACAGCTCGTTGATTACGTCGATGATAAACAAGTCGTGGTTCGATTTCACCTGCCACAAATCCATTGTGCTTCTTGTATCTGGTTATTAGAACATTTATACCGTTTAGCGCCGGGCATACAGCAATCACAAGTACAATTCGTGCGAAAAGAAATCGCTTTACATTATGATCCACAACAAATCAACCTTCGCCAAGTAGTCGAGCTTTTGGCATCCATCGGTTACGCCCCAACCATTAGTTTAGAATCTACCGAACAAACGCAAAAGCACCCGATTGATCGTAAGTTGTATTTTCAACTCGGGATAGCTGGCTTTGCCTTTGGAAATATTATGCTAATGTCTTTCCCAGAATACCTGGGCATGCAACAGCACCCAGATCACTCCATTGTACAACTCTTCGGGTACCTCAATATTCTCTTAGCTTTACCCGTGCTTTTATACAGTGGAGGAGACTATCTCCGGTCCGCATTCTTGGGGCTCCGGCACTTCCATTTAAATATGGATGTTCCTATTTCTTTGGGGATGTTAGCACTATTTACACGTAGTTCTTATGAAATTCTCTCTGGAATAGGGGCCGGGTATATGGACTCCTTGGCGGGTTTTGTTTTCTTTCTGCTCATTGGAAAGTGGTTTCAACAAAGAACCTATCAGCATTTGAGCTTTGAGCGAGATTTTCGCTCTTACTTCCCCATTGCCGCAACGGTAATGGAAGAAGGCGAAGAACGAATTATCCCAGTGCGGGACTTACAAGTTGGTCAAGTTATTCGTATTCGCCACGGAGAATTAATTCCTGCGGATGGGAAGCTGGTTGAAGGAAGAGGGCTTATTGATTACAGTTTTGTAACCGGAGAAGCACAGGCTGTACGTAAAGTGGCTTCGGAGCTTTTATTTGCGGGCGGACGGCAAGTGGGAGGGGCAATTACCGTTAAGATTCGTAAGCTGGTTGACCAGAGTTACTTGACTAGCCTATGGAATGACCAAGCCTTCAAAAAGGATGTGCACGGACAAACCAGCCGATTAGCGGATCGGGTCGCGCAATACTTCACCGTAGCTATTCTGGCGGTTGCTGCAGGAACTCTATTTTATTGGTTACCAATTGATTGTACGATTGCGATCAATGCTTTTAGCTCGGTGTTAATCATAGCCTGCCCTTGTGCGGTTGCCTTATCGGTTCCTTTTACTTTTGGAAATAGCATGCACATTCTGGCCAAACAAGGATTTTTCCTTAAGAATGTGGAAACTATTGAATCGTTGAGTGAAATCGACACTATTGTTTTTGATAAAACGGGAACTCTTACGGATTCCCAAAATCAGCGTATCGATTATGAAGGCATTCCTTTAGGAGCAAGTCATCAAGCCATTTTATACCAATTGGCGAGCGAATCGGCGCATCCAGTGAGTCGGCAGCTATCTAATTGGTTGATTGCAAAGCTAGGTAGACGTGAACTTGAACAAGTTGAAGAAATAGTGGGTGAGGGGATACGAGGTTTTTTTGAGGGCCAAGAAATCCGCTTAGGTCGGCCTTCTTTCGTAGGGAGTACTCCGGGGGCTAGCAACGCAGCATTCAGTCACCAGACTTGCTGGGGGATCAACGGCGAGATTTTGGGTTCGTTTACTATTCAAAGTTCCTACCGGCGTGGTATGGAGGATGTACTTCGATCCTTTTCGAGGAGGTACCAACCCTATTTGTTAACTGGCGACAACGATCGGGATCGTCTACGCCTGGAACCCTTGTTCCATACCCCAGAACATCTCCTTTTTGATCAGCGGCCGGTCGATAAACTAAGATTTGTCGAAAAGTTACGAGCTGAGGGTAAAAAGGTCTTGATGATCGGTGATGGTTTGAACGATGCAGGAGCGCTACAGGCCAGCAATAGTGGAATTGTGCTTTCGGAGGATACAACACAGTTTACACCAGCAAGTGATGCGATTTTAAGTGCATCTCAATTTGCTCGACTTGGACCATTCTTACAATTCGCCAGAGGAAATATCCGATTAGTTCATGCGGCTTACGGTTTAGCTTTGATCTATAATATCATCGGTTTGAGCTTTGCGGTACAGGGTTCCTTAGCACCGGTCGTTGCGGCTATTCTTATGCCTGCTAGTTCAATAACAATTGTCGTATTTGGCGTTTTATCCAGCAACTGGTTGGCGCGGAAATTAGGTATCTCTTGAGAGGGATAAAGCACCTGGAATAACAGTGACTTAT
>JBCDIO010000095.1:0-8481 GCA_038748815.1 Bacteroidota bacterium | reverse complement strand
TCTGGAGAAAATTCTGGACGGAACGATTGCGCGGGATGAGGCTAAAGATGCGCCCAAAGGCTCCAATGCAATGGCCATTAGTGGAGCAAAAACAGCAGATGGTAATACCTATTTGGCGATTAATTCTCACCAACCCTTAGAAGGGTGGTATTCGTGGTACGAAGCCCATCTAATCTCGGAGGAGGGGCTCAACATTCTGGGTGGTACGTTCCCCGGCGGTGCTACTATTTTTCACGGAGTCAACGAAGATCTGGGTTGGGCGCATACCGTTAATCACGTCGATCTATCGGATGTCTACAAAATGGAGATGGACCCCTCGGGGGCTCTACAGTACCAGTTTGATGGAGAATGGAAGGAGCTGGAAAAACGGACCTATAAGGCTAAAGTCAAGTTGCTAGGATTTCTGAAAATTCCAATCAAACAGAAAGTCTACGAAAGTGTGTACGGTCCTACCTTTAAAACCAAGGAAGGATTTTATGCTTGGCGCTTTGCGGCGGGGCAGGACATTCGAGCCGTGGAACAATGGTATAAGATGAATAAAGCAACGGGTTTAGAATCCTTCCAGGAAGCCTTGCGTATGCAGGCCATCCCGTCTACGAATATCGTATACGCGGATCGGGAAGACAATATCTTTTTCATCAGTAATGGGAAAGTACCGGTACGGGACCCGGCTTACGACTGGCGGAAGGTAGTCCCGGGAAATACCTCAGCTACGCTTTGGAATGAATACTACCCAATCGATAGCCTTCCACAAGTATTGAATCCCACTTCGGGCTACGTTTTTAATACGAATAACACTCCTTTTTCGGCCAGTGGGCTCAACGATAATCCAGTGGAGACTTCAGCTAATCAAACGATGACTTACCAGCATCCCGACATGGAGAATTCCCGAAGTCTTCGTTTTCGGGCTTTGATAGATGAGTACGATAAGCTTTCCTACGACGACTTTAAACGGATCAAATACGATCTACAGTATCCCGACCAGATGATCCGACGGGAGATGATGAATTTAGAACTCGTCTTTGCCATTGCGCCCGAGGCTCATCCGGCGCAAGCGGGCATTCTGAAAACCCTGCAAGCCTGGGACCGCTCCTACAATCTGGAAAATACCACGGCTCCGGTTTTTATTTACTTTATCAAAATTCTTATCGATAACCTGGACGAGGCAAATCGCTGGTGTTGGCGCTGTGAAATTACCGAGGCGGACGTTTTACAAGCTCTTTCGGTTACCCAGGATCATTTCTACAAGAAATATGGCGGTCTATCTGTCCGGTTGGGCGATTTTCAGCGGCACATTCGGGGCGATAAGAATTTGCCGTTAGCCGGCGGGCCCGATGTCTTGGCGGCTATGTATAGCAAAGAACAAAAAGATGGTACTTTTAAAGGAATAGCCGGGGAGTCGTATATCGAGCTGGTACAATTCACCCCGGAAGGTATTCTCATTGAGACCGTGCACGCCTACGGAAGCTCTGCGGAGCTGGATAGCCCGCATTACAATGATCAAATGGAGCTCTTTGTCAATCAACAATTGAAGCCCATGACCTTAGATCGAGTGGCGGTTTTACAGAATGCCAAGCAGGTTTATCACCCACGCCGGGTTGTTGCGGAACAACCTTAATCTCTAAAAAAGAACGAATAATGAAAGCCATCCTTTGCCAAGAACTAGGACCACCGGAATCCCTCGTTTTCACGGATCTTGAACTTCCGAAGCCCAAAGAGAAACAGGTACTCATTGAGGTGAAAGCCTGTAGTGTGAATTATCCGGATACACTCATCATTCAGGGTTTGTATCAGTTTAAGCCGGATCTGCCTTTTGTCCCCGGTAGTGATGTGTCGGGCCGTGTGCTTGCCGTGGGTCCAGGGGTTAGCCAATACCAGGTGGGAGATGAGGTGGTAGCGTTATTACCCTACGGTGGTTTTGCCGAGCAAGTGCTAGCTCCCGTAAACATGGTCTTTCCGAAGCCTCCGATGTTGGCCGATCGTGTGGCCGCCTCGTTTACCATGGCCTACGGTACCTCCTACCATGCGCTGAAGGACCGGGCCCGCATTCAGTCCGGAGAGACCCTGCTAGTGCTGGGCGCTGCCGGTGGGGTAGGCCTCGCCGCAGTAGAACTGGGTGCCCAGATGGGAGCTACCGTGATTGCGTCGGCTTCTACCTCCGAAAAATTAGAACTCTGTAAATCCTTTGGAGCCACTCATACGATCAACTATACCGAGGAAGATCTGAAAACTCGAGCCAAGGAACTGACCGGCGGCAAAGGCGTTGATGTGGTCTATGATCCGGTAGGAGGAGATTACACCGAAGCGGCCCTGCGGGCTACCGCCTGGGGAGGCCGAGTGCTGATTGTGGGCTTCCCTGCGGGTATTGCCTCCATCCCAATGAATCTACCACTGCTCAAGGGCTGCTCCATTCAAGGGGTTTTCTGGGGCCGGTTTGCCCAAAGCTTTCCGAAACAAAACCTGCAGAATATGCAGGAGTTGATGGGGATGCTCCTACAGAAAAAGCTCAATCCTCATATCGATAAAGTTTACTCATTAACCGATGCGCCCCAGGCACTCCGCGATATGATCGACCGCAAAGTGATGGGTAAGATCGTGGTAGAGCCTTAGAGAGGGCTTTTTTCCGCTCTTATTCGTTTACAATTATGATTTAAAACCCATTGGAGATGCCATTTTGGACCTAGTTCCTATTGGTCCTATAGTTTTACCCTCAGCGATTGTTGCTATGGGCAACGCATTTCCAGATCAACCCGACTGTTTTTATGCTTTCTGGACGTACTCCATGGCAACGCTCTCTGAGCATTTGGTTGATTCTAGGACTGTTTCTCCTAGTAGGGTATGGTCTGTCACGGAGCGTTCGTCCCGCAGGAGAGATGGTCCTTTCGGCTACTCCCAAGCAAAAGGGAGCCCACGTTTTCGGACGCTTAGATACGACCAATTTTGACTTTCTGACCCGCAATAATATTGAATGGGTCACTCTGGTTCCCTGGACAGGACAGAATAATTACCAAAGCCTGGAAGCGAACCATCACTATGGGGATAGTACGCAAATTAAACGAAGGAACGCTCGTTTTCTGGCCCGAGTGGCTAAGGTACGGTCGGCGGGCTTTAAGGTATTTGTTAAACCCCATGTATGGGTAGAGGAGACCGTGGACGGCAAATGGCGATCCGATATCTTCCCGGAAACACCGGAGCATTGGGAACAATGGAAGAAAAGCTACGTCGATTTTATCATGCGGTACGCATCCTTAGCTGAGCAAACAGAGGCAGAGATGTTTTGTGTGGGTACGGAGCTTTCGCGCTTATCGATGGAGCGACCCGCGTTTTGGCGAGATTTGATCGATTCCGTGCGAAGTGTCTATTCTGGCCAGATTACCTATGCCGCTAACTGGTACCAAGAATACACGGCCATCCCATTCTGGGACGAGTTAGACTATATTGGGATTCAAGCTTATTTTCCACTAACGAGTGTAAACAGTCCAAATAGAGAAGAATTGCTCAAAGGTTGGGAGCCGCATCTCGCAGAGATGCGGGCTCTCTCAACCCGCTTTGATCGCCCCATTCTATTTACAGAGCTCGGCTACAAAAGTACCTCTGACGCGGCCATCAAACCCTGGGAGTGGGTTGAGAATCCGACCGAGGAAGAACGGACCTTATCGATGGAGACCCAGGTTCTTTGCTACGAAGCCTTCTTTACTGCGGTCTGGCCCCAGCCTTGGTTTGCGGGCGTACATATTTGGCAATTACGGGGCGATTATTTACGGGATATGGACTACGCAAAATGGGACTTTACCCCCTTAGGTAAACCCGCGGAGGCTACCATTGCTAAGGGCTTTAAATAGCTACTAGGAAATTTTCAAAAAATATTTAAATAGAGCGAATGAACAACAGAAAAGTGCTTATTCCAATCGGAATAATTGCATTATTAATGGTAGGGTACTTGATCATCGATTCTATGCTGTTTGATGGAGTTCGCTCCAGGGCGATCAACGAAAGCGGCTTTCAAGGGACTTATTATGCACCAGAAAGTACAGACGGTAAAACAACGGTAATACTCCTCGGTGGAGGACAATGGGGAGACTATTGGGCACAGTACTTTGCCCAGAATGACATGGTGGGTTTTTCGCTTCCCTACATAGGGAGACCCGGCTTACCCGAACTACCCGAAGAGATTGCCTTGGAATATTTTGAGAATGCCCTCCATTGGTTAGCTATGCAACCAGAGGTAGACCAGAATGGAATAGTGGTCATGGGAGCTTCTAGAAATGCTGAGTTAGCTCTGGTCGTAGCGTCTACTTTCCCAAACTTGGTCAGTGGAGTCGTCGCTTATGCACCCAGTGCCGTATCTTGGTCAAACACGGTCTTGCCCTATAATTCTAATGAGTTGAAAGCGAGTTGGACGGTCAAAGGGATGGATATTCCTTATATTCCGATGGATAAAATCAAAGGAGGAGAATCGAATACGTTAGACATGCTGGGATATTGGGAAAGTGGGTTGGCAAAAAAGGAGGAGGCAGAAGGAGCCCGGATCGAGGTAGAGCGGATCAATGGACCTATTTTACTCTTTTCCGGGAAAGACGATCAGATCTGGCCTTCGGTAAAAATGGCGGATATGATCGAGCAACGTTTAACCGAAAAGGGATTCAGATATTCGGTGCAAAATCTACAATACGATCAGTCTGGGCACGCTATTTCGGGTAATCCCGATGATGCGTCCAGTTACCCAGTTCTGACTATGAATATTGATGGTAAAGACTACGAATATGAGCAAGGAGGCACCGCCGAAGGAGACTTTCAGGCCAAACAAGATGCTCGGGGTAAATTGATGGAGTTCCTAGGCAATTTGTAAAATCGAAACAGATGCATAAATTATGGTTGGGGATCCTTTTGATTTCCCTTGGGCAAAGCTGTAGTAGCCCGCTAGAACAGGGTTTTTCTCCAGAAAAAGACCGGAAAATGGTGCTCGCTATTCTGGAAAACTTAGACAGCCATACCCTTGCGATGGATGCCAAGATGAGTGTGTACGCCGAAGATGTTGTGCACATGGGCCCCGGCAACCGCCCCATAACCAAGAAGGCTGATCTACGAGCGATGCTGGAAGAAGACCGCAAATGGGGGCATTCAGAAATGAAACACGAGGCGTACGAAATACACAGTTACGCTGATCACGTGATTGTACGGGGTGGTGTAAAAGGGACTTGGTATGCGAAAGATGGAAGCGCTGAAGTTCCTTTTGAGACCAATAACCTGATTACCTTAAAACGAAACGAAGCCGGGGAATTACAAGTTTGGCACGTTATCTTTAATCGGATTGAGGATTAATGTACCATAACAGCCTACATGGATAAACCAGTATTTCAGCCTTTATTGGCGTTTTTAGAAAGGATTCCTGCCATCTCTGCTCCGATCTGGAAAGGGGAGCACAAGAAAGGATTATGGTGGGTGAAATTTAGGATTGATATCAATCACCCATTAGCTTGGCATACCGTGCAAGAATTGGGGTCGGTTGTAAATTACTTATCCATTAATGATCGACTACCGACGGTATTCTACCCAGTGTCTCCTCCACCTTATCTTAACGGTGGCCCAGCATCTTTCCTCTCCTGGGTTATTGAGAATGAAGACCCAGCATTTGGCCCAGAAATCTTACAGGAATGGCTAGAAGATCGATTGCCAAATCCAGTAGATGATTTGTCGCAATGGGAGGAGGAATAAAATCGTTTACAATGAATGTACAGTGTGACTTTTCTTTTCTTCAGACCTCCCGTCAAGTGTTTTTGAAGGAACTCACCATCTTGTTTTGTAGCTACGATTTAAATGCATTGGCTCCCCATTTGGCGGACGATATCGAGTGGCAACTGGTGGGGGATTCTCCCATCATGGGGAAAGTTTCCTTTTTGGAAGCATTAGCAACGATGCAATCTAATCCGGCGAAGGAGCTACGAATTCAGGGCATCACCGTACAAGGTAATACGGGAGCGATTCATGGGACTATGACCATGGGTAATGATCAGGTATTTAGCTTTGCGGATTTCTATACCTTCTCCGCAGAGAGCGAGGCCAAGGTAAAGCGCATTACTTCTTATGTGTCGAATCTTACACCTGATAAATAGGGACGATTTTCTATATTGCGGGTTAATTTTTGTCCGGATCAATGATTGATACTTCCCTTACGTCTAGTAACTTTTACTTCCTCTTGGCGGTTGTCCAAGGAGTTATTCTTACCGGGTTAATCATTAGTAAGCGCCCGTTCCGGAAACCCCACATTTTCTTTGGAGTCATCATTGGCTTGTTTTCTCTTTCGCTACTACACATGGTCTTGGAAGAATCGATCCATGCCTTCAATGGCCGTTTCCCCATCCCGATGGACTATGGGCTGGCTTTTGGTCCCTTGGCTTATTTTCATCTGGTGTACATCAAGGATCCGCTGCGGCCGTTTACCCGAAAAGACTGGCTACATTTTCTCCCTTCCTTCCTGATTGACGGGGTCCTGTTTTTCGCGTTTTTTACTTATCTCCGAAATTATCCGGATTGGACCTACGATCATATCCCCGAAATACAGGCTACCTCCTTGATCATTAACTTTTTGGGGCTATTTCAATTGGGGTGGTATACCTATTTAATCGATCGAACCGTAAAAGATGCCCAATTCGTATTACGGGAGTTTACCCAAGTACAGCGGTGGGTTCGCATTTTGCAGAGGGCATGGTTGGTGATCTTAGGTTTCTTCCTGATTGCCACTCCTATTGCGCTGTTTAATGTCGAAATACTAGATGAGCATAGAGCCTGGTTATACAAACCGTTTGGTATTGTGCTGAGCCTTAGCATTTACATTTTAGGGTATTGGTATCTCATTCGTTTTGGAACCGTCATCGATCATTATTCGGAGAAGGTGCAGAAATTTAATTTTTCCCTACAGGAGTTAGCGATTAAACGCAAAGAGTTACTGCAAGCATTACAGCAAGACCGAGTCTTTATGGATCCGAACCTGAGTTTGGCAGTACTGGCGGGGCAACTCGGCTGGCCGATCAATACCCTTTCGACGATCATCAACGAGTCCCTACAGACCAACTTTAATGACTTGATCAATCAGTATCGGGTCAAAGCTTTTCAAGAGCGCATTTTGCTGCCAGAGAGTAAGCAGTATTCCATCTTTGGACTGGGGCAGCAGGTTGGTTTTCGGTCAAAAGCCTCCTTCTATCGAGCGTTTAAGAAAGAAACGGGCATGACCCCTTCCGAGTACGTGAAAGCCCAGTAGATAAAGGGTTTCAAATGGCCATATGAGACCTTTCTGAATTGCGATTTTCCTTCGTACCGCCCACTTTTGAGGAAAAAATAAACGCTATGAATTCAGTTTGTTGGTTTGCTCTTTTATTATGCTTTTGTTCCGCTCCAGTTTGGGGCCAAGTCGAATTAGAAAAAGTTCGGCAGAAGAAATACAAGACCGAGGAAGATGTCACCCTACAGGGGAGTACCGGTTATTTAGTGGTGCCAGAAAATCGGCAAGACCCCAATAGCCGATCCATTCGTGTCAAGTACGTGCATCTCAAAAGTATAGCGACCGAGCCGCTCGCCCCAGTGGTGTATCTGGAGGGTGGGGGAGGTGCTTGCACCTGGCAAGCCGAAAGCCCTTTTGATCTGACGTTTTGGTTAGAAATCCTGGAAGTATCGGATCTGATCTTCATCGACCGACGAGGAAGCACAGACGATGACCTGGAGTACCTTTGGCGGGAAGACTTTCCCAGCGATTTCTTCCTGTCCGAAGACATTGCGAATGCGCACTTCCAACGAATGGCCAAAGCGGCCCTGCCCACTTTTGCGGAAAAAGGGATTGATCTACGCGGATACACCATCGCCGAACAAGCCCAAGACGTACACGATCTGATGGGGGCACTGCAAATAGATCGGTATTCGCTCTTCGGATTTAGCTTTGGTTCGCAGATTAGTATGGCGCTAATGGAATTGCACCCAGAAGGAATTGAACGGGTTATTCTGGCTGGAGCCGATGGCTTGGACCAGGCCTTGAATTACCCGCACTACTTGGATCAACATATGGAGATGATCAACGATCTGATCGCTCAAGATTCGGTTATGGGACCGTTGATGCCCAACTTTTTAGGAGAGGTGGAGAAAGCGATGGCTACCCTTGAAAAAGCCCCAGCCCGGGTAGTGGTAAAAAACCCTTTGACCAGAAAGGAGCAGGAACTATTGGTGGGGCCTTTTGGCTTAGCACTGGTTTTACGTCTGGATATTGATGATGCCAATGACATTCCCATTATGCCCCGTTTATTGCATTCCATTAATGCCGGAGACTACTCCCTGCTTCAATGGTTTATCCAAAAACGAATGATCCAGGGGATTGGAATTCCCGGCCAAGGAATCAATCAACAGCTCGCTACGGGCGCGAGCCCCGAACGCTGGGCGACCATTCTGGCGGAAGCAGAAGATAGCCCTTACGGCAATGTGGTAAACTTCCCTTTC
>JBCDIO010000094.1:0-8530 GCA_038748815.1 Bacteroidota bacterium | reverse complement strand
TTCGGCTTCAATGGCGGCTCTGTTCTCAACGCCGATCCCAATTTAGTTTCACTGGTATTCACTACTACTTCCATGGCCGCTGCCGCTGGTGCCATTGGAGCAGCGATCACGTCTTTCATCATGTTTCGTTCACACGATGTGAGTATGGTCCTAAACGGAATTCTGGGAGGCCTGGTGGGAATTACGGCCAGTGCCGACAGCGTTACCGTCAACGAATCGGTACTGATCGGTTTGATCGCTGGTATTCTTATTCCGATTGCAGTAACCTTCTTCGATCGATTGAAGCTCGATGATCCGGTCGGTGCCACCTCCGTGCATCTAGTATGCGGAATCTGGGGAACGATAGCCGTAGCCTTATTCGCAGACCTTCCGGAAGGCGTTGGTCAATGGTCCGATCAATTGATTGGCATTGTCGCCTGTGGAGCGTTTACGTTCACCTTTGCTTACGCGCTGTTTTACCTGATTAAGGTAACGATGGGCATCCGGGTGAGTGAAGAAGAAGAAGAAAAAGGACTCGATATTGGAGAGCACGAATTGACGGCTTACTCCTAAAGAGCAACCACTATCTACCGGGGCAACGGTAGTGGTACATAGCATAAGTCCCACTTCCCCAGTCTCGACTCTTGGCAGGTATCATCTTGGCCATCAACCATTTATCAAGGGGGACTAATGAAAAAAAAAGAATCCTTTCAACAAGCCGATCAAACGCAAAAAACCAAAATCAATAACTTATATACTCCGCAGTTGGAACGGGATTCCTGTGGAGTGGGAATGATTGCAGATTTGGGAGGTGAGGGCTCTAATTCTCTAGTAGAAGGAGCCCTTACCATTTTAGAAAATATGGAGCACCGTGGTGCCTCCGGGTATGAAGAAACAACAGGTGATGGCGCGGGGATTCTAGTACAGATTCCCGACGCCTTTTTTCGTAAAGTTCTAAAACCAAGTAGTCCTAAACTTCCTAAAAAAGGGCATTATGCGGTTGGTATGTTTTTCCTGCCCTACGCGCCGGAGCAATACCTTCCAATTATAGACCAAGTTAAACAATGTATTCGCAGTCAAGGCTTTAACCCATTCTTTGTACGATCTGTACCCATCCAAACGGCAGGCATTGGGGATTCAGCATTATCTGCTCAACCAGCTATCTTACAAATATTTCTGAGCCCCCAAGAGCAGATGCCCCCTCTGGAAGAAGAACAATTATTCCTTCTTCGCCATTTTCTGGACCGCAAGTTCGGTCACATCCGCGAGTATTACTGCTGTTCCCTTTCGAGCCGTACCATTATTTACAAAGGTATGCTCACCGCTTTGCAGCTTAGAACTTTTTTCCCCGATCTCAGTCACCCCGATTTTGCGTCTGCCCTAGCAATTGTGCATAGTCGTTTCTCCACAAATACCTTACCCAATTGGAAGCTAGCACAGCCCTTCCATCACCTGGCACACAACGGAGAGATCAATACCCTACAAGGAAATCTAAACTGGTGGACAGCCCGCGAGAAGCAAATGCTGCAGAATGGATCGCCGGAACTCAAAAAATGGACAGACCTTTTCCCTTTAACACAGTCTGCGCTCTCCGATTCTGGAAATTTAAATCAAGTAGTGGGCTTTTTAGGCCACACCTTCCAGTCATTAGCAAAAGCCATTATGGTTTTAATTCCTGAGGCTTGGCAGAATGATCGGTCCATGGCACCAGAAAAAAGGGCTTTTTACCAATACTTCGATGGCCTCTTCGAACCTTGGGATGGGCCGGCTTCGATTTGCTTCACGGACGGTCATATGATTGGCGCGACCTTGGATCGCAATGGCTTAAGACCTTCTCGGTATTTAGTCACAAAGGATAATTGGCTAATACTTGGTTCGGAAGCTGGAGCATTGCCCGTGGAGCCCGATCATATTCTAGCAAAAGGCCGATTGCAGCCCGGGAAGATGTTATTGGTTGATTTGCAGCAACACCGGATTATCCCCGACGAAGAATTAAAAACTCGACTGAGTAGAGAGCACAATTACCAAGCTTGGTTACGCGACTACAGCTTAGAGTTAGAAGAGATCCCCAATCACTCTGAAACACTCTATGAACCCACTCCACTCGCCCAAAGACAGGTAGCTGCGGGCTTTACCAAAGAAGATCAGGAAGTACTGCTCAAAGCAATGGTTACCACTCAAAAAGAAGCGATCGGATCGATGGGTTCGGATATTCCGCTGGCGGTCCTTTCTAACACCGCTCAACATCTATCCAATTACTTCAAACAACAATTTGCTCAGGTTACCAATCCGCCCATCGACCCTTTACGAGAGGGGTTCTTCATGAGCCTATCTACCGCCCTGGGAGCTGGTTCAAAAATTGCCCAATTAGGTCCGCGCCAAGCTACTGTACTTCGTACGCATTCGCCCCTACTTACCCAAGATGAACTCGGCCGACTTTTGAGCCCTCCCCTCGAAGAATTTCCAGGGTTACGCCTCTCTCTACTTCACCCCGTCGAACAAAGTTTTGAGCAATCCCTAGACGAATTACAAAAAACCCTGCTCCTTCGAATTCAAGAAGGATACCGGCATATCGTATTATCGGATCGGGGTTTAACCAAGCAGACCTTAGCCTTACCTTCCCTTTTGGTCATTGGAGCAATTCATCATTTTCTCATTGAACAAGGTTTGCGCAAGGAAGTTATTCTGACCTTAGAGGTAGCAGATTGCTGGGAAACCCATCATTTAGCGAGCCTTCTTAGTTTTGGAGCAGACTTAGTTTGTCCCTACTTAGCCTACGAGACGGTTGAAAAGCTTTCTCAGCAACACCGACTCTCCCCCGAAAATGGTCTACGACGTTACCGTAAAGCTATGCTTGGGGGCTTACTCAAGATCATGTCGAAGCTAGGCATCTCGACCCTAGCCTCCTATAAAGGCGCGCAGACCTTTGAAGCATTAGGCATTCATTCCGCAGTCATTGAGCGTTGTTTCAAAGGGACCATCAGCAGAATTGGAGGCCTGGGCTTTGCCGAAATTCAGAAAGAACAGCAAATCAAACAGCGAGCAGCCTTCCAGCAAGAATGGGTGCAACTACCCGATCTCGGGGTCCTGCGGTGGCAAAAGCGAGGGGAGTATCATCTCTTCAATCCGCAAACCATTCACCTACTCCAGTTTGCCACCAAAAGTAATTCATATGCGATGTACCAACAGTTTGCCCAGGAAATTGATAATCTGGAAAAAAACAACAGTACGTTGCGAAGTTTTCTTCGTCTTCGACCTGGAAAGGCCATCCCGATTGAAGAAGTAGAACCAGCCGATGCTATTCTCAAACGCTTTGCCACCGGAGCGATGAGTTTCGGTTCGATTAGTCCGGAAGCCCACAGCCTGCTCGCTCGGGCTATGCACCGAATTGGCGGAAAGAGCAATAGTGGCGAAGGCGGGGAAGACCCCCGCCGGGCGTACCAAAAAATAGAAGGTGATTCTCTGCGCTCAGCGATCAAGCAAGTAGCTTCTGGTCGGTTTGGAGTAGACCTTCCCTACTTGATCAGTGCCGATGAATTGCAGATCAAAATTGCGCAGGGAGCAAAACCGGGGGAAGGGGGGCACCTTCCTGGACACAAGGTCAATCCTATGATTGCCAAGGTCCGAAATTCTACTCCAGGGGTTGGCCTAATTTCTCCACCACCCCACCACGATATCTATTCCATTGAAGATCTAGCCCAGTTAATCTATGACCTAAAGCAAGCCAACGAGCGAGCACGAATCAGTGTCAAGTTAGTCGCGAAGGCAGGCGTTGGTATTATTGCTGCCGGGGTTGCCAAAGCGAAAGCCAACCACCTTTTGATCTCGGGTTTTGATGGTGGCACGGGAGCTTCTCCATTGAGTTCGATTCGTCACGCCGGTATTCCTTGGGAAATCGGACTGGCAGAAACCCACCAAACCCTGATGCGTAACGGTCTGAGAGATCGAGTGGTCTTACAAACGGACGGTCAAATACGAACCGGGAGAGATATGGCCATTGCTACCATTCTGGGGGCTGAAGAATGGGGTATTGCCACCGCAGCACTGGTAGTTGAAGGCTGCATATTAATGCGTAAGTGTCATCTCAACACCTGCCCAGTAGGTATTGCCACCCAAGATGAAGATTTGAGAAAGAAGTTTGCTGGCAAAGTAGAGGACCTCGTGCACTACTTTCAATTTCTGGCCCAGCACTTACGAGAGATCATGGCATCAGTAGGTGTTCGCACCGTCAATGAACTCGTAGGCCGAACCGACTTACTCGAAATCGACCGAAGCCGAACCAATTGGAAAACCCAACAGCTAGATTTAACGCCCCTATTAGTACCAGCGGAAAATCCTTACCAAATTGGTCGCGTTGGACCGGCCGAACTTAGTACTAGCCTTTCGGCTCCCTTAGATGAGCAACTGATGGAACGCCTGTCTAATCCTAGCACCCCTAACTTGCCCATTTTTATTCAAAATACCGACCGAGCAGTGGGCACTCGTTTATCTGGGTATTTACTACAGAAGAGAGGATCTAGCCTGAGTCTCGACCAGCGCAGTTTTTACTTTCGGGGATCAGCAGGTCAGAGTTTTGGTGCTTTTACACCTCAGGGACTTCAATTCCATTTAGAAGGAGAAGCAAACGACTACTTAGGTAAGGGCTTAAGTGGAGCCACTTTAACGGTGCGCCCAGACCGTAATTCTACCTTTCGAGCTCACGAACAAGTAATTTCCGGTAATGTAGCCCTTTATGGTGCCACAGCTGGCTTTGCCTACATCAATGGAAGGGTGGGAGATCGGTTCGCCGTACGCAATAGTGGTGCAACCGCTGTTGTGGAAGGCGTTGGAACGCAGGGCTGCGAATATATGACCGGTGGCATCGTTGCAATCCTAGGGACCATCGGACAGAATTTTGCCGCCGGTATGAGTGGAGGCTTGGTTTATCTCTACAACCCTGGGGCAACTTCTTTAGAGTACATTAATAAGGAGATGGTCTACATTGAGCCCTTGGATAAAAGGGACGAAGAAGCACTGGAAATACTCCTGCGGCGACATCAAGAGTATACCCAAAGTGCCAGAGCCAAGAGTATTCTACACACTTGGAATCAAAGTAAGGGGCGGTTCTTGCGAGTCGTCCCCAAAGAATATAAAGCCATTCTGGAAAAACGTCCCACCCGATCACTCGGACTTCTATTAAATGCGTAAATATGGCAGATCCAAAAGGTTTCATAAAATACAATCGACGAGAGTTGGAGGTACAATCTCCCCAACGACGGCTACAGCATTTTCAAGAGTTTAGCAAATTCAATCGTTCGGAGCACAGCGAGGAACAAGCCTCTCGTTGTATGGATTGCGGCATTCCCTTTTGCCACAACGGTTGCCCTTTAGGCAATTTGATTCCCGATTTTAATGATGCCGTTTACCGACAAGAATGGAAACTAGCTTATCAGATCTTAGCACAAACCAACAACTTCCCAGAATTTACCGGTCGTATTTGTCCCGCGCCCTGCGAGGCTAGCTGCGTGTTAAACTTACATTCTGACGCTGTTACCATTGAAGAGATTGAGAAATCAATCATCGAAACAGCCTTTCACCACGGCTGGGTGCAGCCAGCAATTCCAGAACAAAGGCGAAGCCAGCGGGTAGCCATTGTGGGTTCGGGGCCAGCTGGTCTAGCTTGCGCCGATGACCTCAATCAGATGGGGTACTCGGTAACAGTTTTCGAAAAAGCCAATCGTCTAGGTGGACTACTCCGGTACGGAATCCCCGATTTTAAATTGGAAAAAGAAGTGGTTGATCGGCGGGTCGACCTAATGGAAGCAGCTGGTATTGCCTTTAAACCTTCTACAGAGATCGGTAAAGATCTTTCGGTTCAACAACTTCAAGCCGATTACGATGCCATCGTATTATGCGGCGGTTCTGAAATGCCTCGGGACTTAAACCTACCCGGTCGCGATCTAAAGGGCGTACACTTTGCTATGGACTTCTTGAGCCAGAATAATCGCAGAGTAGCGGGTGATCAAATCGATAAGCAAAAAGAAATAAAGGTCACTGGGCAACGAGTATTGGTGATTGGTGGTGGTGATACCGGGTCCGATTGTATCGGTACTTCCAATCGACTCAGAGCTGAATCAGTCCGGCAAATTGAACTATTAGCCCAACCACCGGCCAACCGAGCTTCCAACAACCCCTGGCCACAGTGGCCAATGATTTTACGGACATCCACTTCCCATCAAGAAGGTTGTGAGCGCAATTGGGCAATCTCCACTAAAGAATTTATTGGCGATTCGGAGGGCCAACTAATCGGTGTAAAGGTGATCGATGTGGAATGGACTCCGAATAAAGATGGCAACTACCTGATGACGGAAGTCCCGGACTCCGAACGAGTCATTGAATGTGATTTAGTCTTCCTGGCCATTGGTTTTTTACACCCCCGGACCAAGAGTTTACTCCACCAATTAAAGGTGGAAAAAACAAGCCGTGGTAATATTGCAACCAAAGAATTTCAAACCAGTGAGCCCGGCATTTTTGCGGCAGGAGATATGCGAAGGGGGCAATCTTTAGTCGTATGGGCAATTCACGAAGGCAAACAAGCAGCCTTAGCCGTTAGACAATATCTCGAAAAAAATGCAATCCATTCATTGAAGGGGTCTTTAGAGCAGTCCCCATTCGCTATCTAAAGATGTATCGGAAGTTCGTGTACTTGACAGGAGGGTATAAATAACCGTTTCCGTAGAACAAACCACGAGGTCGTTTTGGGTATAAACCGGAATTAAACGGTCCGTCCCAGTGTAAAAACGAGTTTTAAATCCTGCGCTAGTCTTGTCTAGATACAGTCATTCTTACTTAAAATGCTTCAAAAGTCTTAGTGCTGGCCGACAAAGTGTGGTTTTGTCGATCTTGACTATTTTTTCAATAGGAGAATCCCTTTATTTTAAGTTCTCGAGAATAGGAGGAAAGTAACGGAAAAGATCTTAGCGCAACAACAAAGGGCCGGTACGCCTCTTTGATCATTGAAAAATCTCTCCCTAGTCTAGCTCTTTGGTTCGCTCAACGGCGTAAATCAAAGATCATACATCCACTATCTCGCTTAAACAAGGTCAAACTTTGTTACAGTACTCCCCTGCATTCCCTCTGGTATATAGAATCTAATTGGAGTAATTAGGTTCCAGAATGGCCATTCTAGCACTGGTCTTGGTCTAAGAAAATGTGTATGTCCAATACTATTAAATCCAGACTATTCGCGCTGTGGAATTGGGGAGCCAGTTCCGGGGTTGATCAGTTGGACAACCCCCTTGAGCAACGGAGAATCATTCTTACGAACCAGCTAATCATGTTGGCTTGCCTGTTGATTCCCATATCTTCGTTTCTCAACTACATTTTGGTTGCACCCTGGGGAATTAGTACTATTCTTATCCCTCCTTTTTTAATTTGCAGCCTCTTTTTCTTTCGCACCCAATATTATACTTTCGGGCGTATTTATACGCTTATCATCATGAATATTTGTCTATTCGTAGGCAATAGTTTTGATGGATTGGAGAGCAATGCTTATCTCCTATCGCTCTATTTCTACGCGCTTTCTCCGATGCTTTTCAATCTAAGGGATCGCACCTTGGCTATCTTTGTTTTCGGACTACCAATTCTTTCTGGAGCTTTACTCTATCTCACTGATTTTCGGCTTCTCATGATTGACCCAAATCCGGGCTACCACGCAGCTCACCTTATTTGGATCAATACCACTTTATTTATGGTAGCCATCTTTTTTACCTTTTACTATTTCGATCGCATCTTCGACGGATACCATTCTCAATTACTGGAAAGCTTAGGCAATGAAAAAAATCTAAATGAGAAGCTAAAAGTAACTACGCAGCAAGCCAAAAGGGCAAGTACGGCGAAGTCCCAGTTTCTGGCGAATATGAGTCATGAAATCCGGACACCCATGAATGCCGTTATTGGGATGACCAGTTTGCTCAGAGATACCAGCTTACAAGAGGAACAACGGGAGTACGTAGAAACTATTCGGATCAGTGGAGAAAACCTATTGAATATCATCAATGATATACTTGATTACTCCAAGATCGAATCCGGAATGCTCGAATTGGAAAAGGAATCCTTTAAACTTACACAGCCTATTGAGGAAGTTTTTGACTTGTTGAGTTCCAAGGCTGACGAAAAAGGAATAGAGCTTCTTTATGAGATTTCAGGAACCTGCCCTGCCTTCGTTTCCGGAGATATTACCAGAGTCAGACAGATCCTTCTGAATTTAGTAAATAACGCGCTAAAATTTACGGAGAAAGGAGAGGTACTGATTCGGGTCCAATCCGTTGCTGAAAAAGCCAACCATTTGCACTTTTGGGTAAAAGATACCGGTATTGGCATCCCCTCGGACCGAATTGATCGACTCTTCAAATCTTTCTCTCAAGTAGACGCCTCGACTACGCGTAAATACGGTGGAACTGGATTAGGCTTAGCTATTTGCAAGCATTTAACCGAGTTGATGAACGGGGAAATTTCGGTCGAAAGCACGGTGGGCGAAGGCACCTGTTTCATTGTCGATCTGCCTGTCCGC
>JBCDIO010000093.1:0-8538 GCA_038748815.1 Bacteroidota bacterium | reverse complement strand
CTTTAACCGATCACAGACAAGCTTGGAGTGGTCGTACACGCTACCATAGGTTTCGGTAGCTAGAATGGCTGCTTTTCGCTCATCTCCATTGAAATAATCTACGCCTAACACCTCTTCGGCGTTGGTAAAGTCCTTTAGTTGTTCTGGGGTACTCGTAAAAGCACCAACTTCTGCCGCAGTAAGATCTGGAACAAAGTTGTTGAGTTGTGGCCGCTCGGCGAGCAATTGTGCCTCTCGGGCATAGGCTCGCTTTGGATCCGGTATATCGTAATCCACGTATGGGATAATCTGCCGAGTATAAATGTCACGGCCCACCGCTTCTGAAAGCCCGGGAAGGCTTTCCAGCCCTCCTAAATTGGCCGTACTAACCTCCGGCGTATTCGGCGTAATGAAGTTATAACCATCGGTAATGACTGCGGAGTTTGGTGTCGCAGAGACATAAAATACCGCGTCGTTAAAGTCTTGGTCACAATGGTCCTCATCCCTTCGGATATCCTCAAAGCCCATGACGACAATCGAGTCAATCGGTTCGTAGAGTAATACATTATGGTGCTGAAGACTAGGATCCGATTCTGGATTGAACGAAAACTCTGAGAATAGGGTGTAATAGCCATCCGCTACCTTCTGGCCGTCCCATCCGTTTGAGACCAGTACCCAACCAATGCCCGTATTAGGTGGGAATGTTCCGAGTTTTACCTTATTTCCAATAGATAGACCACCACCACTGCCAACTTCGGATACATTGGGAAAGATGATCGTGATATCCTCAATGGCCGGCTTGGAGGTTGGCGGATTAAAAATATTATAGGTATAGAAACCGAGTACGTTGCGCCAGCCGGCACCTTCCCATACGAAGGTTACCCAGACATCGGCACTATCGGAAAGGAGAAGATCCGTTTCAACCTCTTCGGCTATATATTCAGGGTGAAGAATAGGCACGGCCTCCCGTTCTGGGAGAGAAATCTCAATGAGTGAGAGGAGTTCGTTGCTAACGTCGTCGTTATTCGTCAAATAGTCAGGAACTCCCATTCCATTATAGGATCCCAGGTACTGGTAATCCTGCGCCTGTAATGCTAGGCCTACGTGAAGTAAGCTTAGCACAGACAAAATTGTTGCTAAGCGTGTCATTGTGTTATCGTTTGGGTCGTTGATTCAAAAGTAAGGGTAACGTAAGTATGATGTTGAGTCCTTTTCGATGTGCAGCTTACATTAAGAGTTTTTCTGTGCTATCTGACAGATTTTCAGTTTTGCGTTGACCCCAAATGATAGAAAAGTTAATTTGCTCAGTAAAGCTCCCCCCCTCCATATATTCCCAGTTCTAATACAAATCAATTTCTATGAAAGGAGTTGTTTTTACTGAGTTTCTCGATATGGTCGAGAATAAGTTCGGTTACGATATGGTGGATACACTGTTGGATTCGAATGAACTTCCTTCGGGGGGCGTCTACACAGCGGTTGGAACGTATCAGCATTCTGAAATGGTCCAACTAGTCACCACCTTAAGCCAAGAGTCGAAGTTAGATGTACCGACTTTGTTAAAAACCTACGGTAAACATTTATTTACTCGGTTCAAAGCTGGATACCCGGCTTTTATTAATGCGGCAAATAATGCCTTCGACTTTTTGGAGTCCATCGAACATTACATTCACGTGGAAGTTCGTAAGCTTTATCCGGATGCCGAGTTACCGAGCTTCGAAACAAGTCGTCCTCAAGAAGGAACCCTGGAAATGATTTACAAGTCAGAACGAAAGATGGCTGATTTTGCCGAAGGCCTCATCGAAGGAACGCTAGATCATTTTCAAATGACTGGGGTTATCCTGCGGGAGAATGTTAAGTCGGATGGGACAGTAGTTAGGTTTACAATTCAAAAAGAAGGGTAGCATGACGGAGCTTGAGATCCTCAAGCGTAAAATTGAGCGAGAGCGTCGTGCCCGCAAACAAGCAGAAGCCATTCTGGAGCAGAAAGCATTGGAGTTATTTCACGCCAACCAAGAGTTACAAACTCTGAATGAAGGCCTGGAAGTAACCATAGCTGAACGGACAAAAGCTCTGCAAGAAAGCGAGCATCGATATCGACAGATGATCGAGACGGCCTCTGATATGATCTATCGGTTAGATTCCGAAGGCTTGATCACCTATTGTAATCCTGTAGCTTCTTATTTGTTAGGCTTTTCTACTAAACAACTCATTGGGCGGCATTTTGCGACTTTGATAGAACCCAGTTACCGAGAAAAAGTCATTAGCTTCTATGTTAAGCAAATGCAAGATCAGCAAGCTTCCACTTACTTCGAAGTACCGCTCGTAGATCAGTTGGGAGATATCGTTTGGGTCGGGCAGAATGTACAGCTTATTGTAAAAGATGGAGAGACACGACAAATCAATGCCCTAACCCGCGATATCACCGAGCGACGCTTAGCGGAACAGGAGCTGTCAACCACCAAACTGCGATTGACGTCGTTGATTAAGAATTTGCAAGCAGGCATTTTGGTAGAAAATGAGCACCATCAAGTAGTACTTGTGAATGAACAGCTTTGCCAACTCTTTGGGGTGAAAAAGGAAGCAAACGAACTGATTGGTAGTTCCATTCTCACCGGTAATCTACCTGATCGTAATTTATTCCTAGACCCTGGGTCGTACGAACAGTTACTATTACGCCTGCAGCGAGAACGGCAGATCGATACCCAAAACGAGTTGGTTCTAACGGATGGGCGAATTCTAAGCTTAGACTACATTCCCATTTTTGCGGAAGAGCAATACTTGGGGCACTTATGGAAATACGAAGACATTACTAGCCAACGGATTGCCGAAGAGAAGTTGCGGTGGAGTGAAGAAAAGTACCGAGGAATTATCGAGAATATGGAGCTGGGGCTACTCGAAGTAGACAACGATGGTATGATTCTTCAAGCGTATGATCGGTTTTGTGAGATGACCGGATACTTACCGGAAGAACTCGTTGGGAAGTACGCCAGCGAAGTGCTACTCAGCGAAGAAAATCGCGGAGTAGTGGACCAACAAAATCGGGACCGCCAAAAGGGGATTGCCGGTTCTTACGAGATCCCATTATTACGTAAAGATGGCTCCTTATTCTGGGCCTTATTAAGTGGTGCTCCCATTTTTGATGAACGTGGACAGGTGGTTGGTTCTCTTGGGATTCATTATGACGTAACACCTCAGAAACAGCTAGAAAAAGACTTAAAAGAAGCTAAGTATCGAGCGGAAGCGGCGCAAGAAGCAGAGAAACAATTCTTGGCTAATATGAGCCACGAAATGAGAACCCCCCTGAATGCTATCATTGGTATGACTCATTTGTTGAGTGAAACAAGTACCTCCGACGACCAGGATGAATACATTAGTTTATTGAAATCTTCCGCCAATATTCTCCATGCATTGATTACCGACATTCTGGATTTCTCAAAAATCCAAGCGGGAGAAATTGCCGTGCAGAAAAAATCCTTCGATCTACTGGGAACGCTGGAAATGACCAAGCGAACCTTTGATGTGCGTCTGGAAAATAAAGACGTAGACATGGTTCTGGAGGTTGATGAGCAGATCGATTATATCGTCAATGGGGACGAATTGCTGCTAACGCAGGTTCTTAATAACCTGATTGGAAATGCGGCGAAGTTTACAGAACAGGGCTCTATAACCTTAGATGTGCAACAGCGAGAACGGATGGGGAACTCCGTTTTGCTCGATTTCAAAGTAATTGATACGGGTATTGGCATACCTCCTAATAAGCTGGATCTGATCTTCCAAAACTTCAAGCAAGTCTCGGCGGATATTAAAGTCAAGTACGGAGGTACGGGTCTTGGCTTGGCGATCACCCGTAAAATTGTAGAGCTGCAAGGAGGAACCATAAAAGTGGAAAGTGAACACGGTAAAGGCAGTGTTTTCTCCTTCTGTTTACCCTACGATTTGGCTGGAAGCCGGGATGCTGAGCAAAAAACGGATGCTATTGATACCCCTCTACAGTTAGATGCTGATAAAGAGGTGCTCGTCGTGGAGGATAATTTTATGAATCAGAAATATGTATCCACCCTCTTTAAGAAATGGAATGTCCGATATACGATAGCAAATAACGGTAGAGAAGGAGTTCAGCTGGCTCAACAAAAAGCCTATGACCTCATTCTCATGGATATTCAAATGCCGGTAATGGATGGTTATCAGGCCACCGAAGCAATCCGGAATACCGAAAACCTGAATCAACAGACCCCCATTGTGGCTTTAACCGCTTCTGGCATCATTGCGAATAAGGAGCGGGGTATGGCTTTAGGTATGAATGACTACCTGACCAAGCCTTTTAAGCCCGATCTAATGCATAAAGTCTTACAGACTTATTTGTCAAACCCAAACAAGCATAAAGATTTAGCAATGGAACAACAAGCAAATTTTACGTTTGATCCTGCTTTAGACTTCGATTATTTATTGGAGATGTACGAAATGGATCTAGAGTATGCTTACGAGATGTTCGACCTTTTTGTGCATCATTCTGCCAAAGAATTCCCACAGATCGGAACGCTTATGCAAAAGCAGGAGCGCGAAGCAGCGAAAAAGCTTTCTCACAAGCTAAAACCATCCTTTCCTATGGTGGGGCTTCCGGCTTTGGGACAGAAAATGGCAGCCCTAGAACAAAGCCTTGCGCTCGAAGACAACTTCGCCCAAGCGCAGAAACTCTACGCCGAGGCGGTCGAAATGTGGAAAAAGTACGAACCTATTATTCAAAAAGATTACCAGCGATTACAGAAGGTGGTAAGCCCCAATGGCACCACTGCCTAAGAAAGCTGTATTGTTAACAGAAGAATTCATCCCGGAATTTTTGATAAAGACGTGTTTATGGATCAATTAGTGATGGACTGTATCATCGTGGAAGACGACTTGATGGCCAGCCGCTCTTTAGAGCGTCTCTGTGGCCGTACCGAGTTGCTAAACCTTATTACGGTCTGCCAAACAGCGGAGGAAGCCCTGCAGTTCCTTGGTAATGCTTCCGTCGATCTCATCTTCCTTGATGTAGAGATGCCCGGATTATCAGGCATCGATCTATTGAATCAAGTTACCTACTTGCCCCAAGTCATTTTTACGACTTCCAAAACGGAGTACGCGTACGAAGCATTCCAGTTTCAGGCTACTGACTATTTACAAAAACCCGTTACGTACCCGAGGTTTTTGCAGGCTGTAGAGAAAGCTTCTGATGCCTTTATTACGGCTAATAACGAGAAAAGTAAGGTCAAAGAGGTCTATGTCAAAGAAGATGGCCGATTTATTCGGATCAGCTTTGCCGATATCCTTTACTTTGAAAATGTAGGTGACTACGTCAAAGTGGTCACTCCAAGAGGAAGCCATATTTTTCATGGAACCTTGAAGAACATCGATTCGAAGCTAGGGGATCCACGCTTCCTGAAGGTACATCGTTCTTTTATTGTCAATCTGGACAAAATCAAGGATATCGAAGAGAACACCTTGGTGATTGAAAAGAAGATGATTCCAATTAGCCGTGCCAATAAGTCAACCTTAATGAATCGCTTGAATTTGCTCTAACTGGTCCCAAAAAAGCCCCAACTCGCACCAATTATCGAATGGTTAGGTAGAGTTGGGGGTTTCCGCTTACCTTTGGTAGTGTAATTAAGAACAAACACTACCAGACTATGAGCAAAAACAACATCATTTTGATCGCGGATCACCGCAAAGAAGAACGCGAACGACTAGCATCCATGATCCTTCAGTGTGGAGAAAGCGTTTTAGCTGCCCGCAATGCCAAGCAGGTGCGTTTTTGGGCCGATAGCGTAGAGCCCGACATCGCCTTTATTAAGCTTCTTTTTTGTGAAGAAAGTAGCCTGCGCTTAATCAAAGAACTAAAGGCACAACACCCTAAGGTGCGCATTATCACCCTAGCACCAGATCGTCAGGATCCATTGGTAGATATTGCCGCAAGAGTAGGTGCTTGTTGCCATCTGCAAGAGCCGTATGAGTTTATGGATATAAAAGCAATCTTGCTATACGCTCAAGAAGAGAAATCTACGCTTACACCAGCGTTAGAAATTGTCTAAACCAAATCAATACCGACACAAAGATTAGGGGGCTTTACAAGCCCCTTTTTTTGTGCCCAATTTGCGGGGATCATGATCGAGAATTTGAAAAGAATGAGGGGGAGCGTAGACTTAAAGGTCAACTTCTAGAAAGAAAAACGCAACTCAAAGCCCCAAAGGGCTAGGTAAGAAAATACCTACTATTTGCCCTTAGGGGTAAGTACTTTATAAGCTAAATCGTTACATAGTATTTAGCTATACATAGATTCCGCTTTTCCCTTCAATCCCTCCAACCAGCGTTGATGCTGGTTGTACAATGACTTTTGGATAAAACGCTTTCCGAGCCAGGGTAACCAACCCTGCTGCGTTTCTTCCGTAATTACCGTATACCCCTGATCCGAAGGGGTGATCAACCAAGCGTGGTAGGCTAACAAACCGGTTCCTTTAGCCGTCCAAGCCAGGCGGTGATACGGTTTAAATACTCGAACCTCCGAGTGAATATTCGTATTGAAGGTCCGCCAGTTAAAACGGGTCCCCGCTTTTAAGTGCTGCTCTGTTTGTTCCAGGATTTGTACATTGGCGGAATTTGCATACCATTCTGGCCAGGTGGGCGCATGGATAAGCCAGTACCAAATATATTCCTTCGCAGCGTTGATCTCGATTTTATTGCGAACATGGATAAGGGTCTTCTCCGGGTGATAGGCCTCCGGGAAAAAGATCATTTCGGCATTCATAGATTTTATTTTAATGGTTAGAATAGAAGAGCTAAGACAAACAGCTGCAATAGCTAGCTTATCAAGGTTTGTAGTGGCGAAGAGTAATCTCAACGGATCAAGGAGATCGTGTGCTTTGAATTAGCCTCGGAGATGTTAATCTTGCACTTCTCAAAGGTGGGAATGCTAAACATGCCGGCTACAAAGTTGGTAGAGAACCCATAGGGCTCCTTGGGGAGTCCAAATAGGTTGGTCGCCAGCTTCTCATTCTCATCCAAATCTTGATACACGGCGATTGCGTACTCGCCGACTGGAATATCATTCCAAGATTGAGTGACCGTGGTTTGATTCGGCTTGATCACCTTACGAAAGGCATGTTGACCCTGCTTGGGAAACTTGTTTTCGAGTAGATAAAAACCAACGTAAACCGTATTGGTAGTTGATCCCAAGTCGGTAAGATGAAGGGTAAAGGTCGTTTCTTTGGCAGCTACAGACGGTGAGATTTGGGTATAGGCTGTCAGGTAGAAGGCAGCAAAAACGATTGATACTAATACTTTTTTCATGGTTTGATTGTTTTAATGTCCCACAAAAAAAGGAGCTAATTAGCCCAAACGCATTCACTTAAGTTAATGGAGCCGTTTTATTGTAGTCTTTTTCGAATTCGGCTCAGAGACTGAGGGGTGATGCCCAAATAGGAGGCAATATGATAGTGCGGTATTTTGTCCAGGTAATCGGGATGGTCTTTGATGAGGAGTAAATACCGCTCTTCGGGGGAGTTTATCAAAAAGCGCTCCACTTTGCCCCGCAGTCGTACGTATAGTGCTTCTGCCAGAATGCGCCCTAACCGCTCAAAGGATTTGTACTTACGATACATGGCTTGGAGATGCTCGTAATCGATCACAACAAGCTCGGCATCGTCAATGACTTCTAAATATTCCTTGGAGGGTTTTCTTTGGAGAAAGCTCTGATATTCGGTCGCGAAAAAATCTTGCATAAAGAAGGTTCGATTAACTTCTATACCATCTACTAACTCATAAGCTCGGACCAAACCGTGATTAATGTAGCAAACAAAATCACAGATCTGCCCTTCTTGGAGCAATTGTGCCCCACTTGTCTTATGGATAACCCGGAGCTTCTCCGTGAAATCATCCCACTCTTCCGGAGCGATAGGAGTCAATTGATTGAAGTATTGGCGTAATTGATGATAAGGCATTATTGTTAGGTAGGCTTGATAATCGGATGCAGGTTCTAAAGAGAAAGGACAGAACCCGGAATATTGTTGCTTTTTAAAGGATTTCTTGGCTTTTCCGAAAACGGAAGGAAATGTACTGAAAAACGAAAGCCCCAGTAAATAAGGGTGTTTCGGCGTATCTTTATAGTGTAATCAGAAGGAAAATTAAAAGAAAATGAAGGAGTCAAAAATCGAAGCATACCCACCGAAAAACGAAAAGCGAAACCCCCGTAAAGCGATTATTTGTATCTTTATAGTGTAAGAAAAAGGGAAAAATAAGGATAATAATAACCGATAACCAAACCCTAAAAGAAGAAAAAAGAAAGCCTCCCTGTAAAGACAGAAAGGCCAAAAAAGAGAGAGAAAAGAGAAGAATTAGCGAGAAAAAACGAAAGACTGAGACAAAGAATAGCCAGGAGATTGAGCCTGGACATAGTAAGCCCCCGCTCCAATCGAAAGGTCTAGAAGATTGACCATTGCCTCATAATCTTCGGCTGCTTCGTACACCACGCGGCCTTGCTCATCCAAAATACGTACCACCCAATTAGATTGGTTTTCAGGCAGATTGATG
>JBCDIO010000092.1:0-8566 GCA_038748815.1 Bacteroidota bacterium | reverse complement strand
AGGACCAGCTATCATCATAGCTCCATAGGCGGGTATCATGGAGCCCCTAAGAATGGTCCCAGCGGCACATACTCCCATTTTTGAATATCCCGTGCGGACCAGTCATTAAATAAAACCATCCCAAAGATGTAGTCTTCCGCTTCCTCTACACGAACCCGATCTCCCAAAGATTTGTCTTTACCGACCACAAAAGCCATCTCCAACTCGAAGTCTAATAATCGACTAGGGCTAAATACGGGCTGGGTGGCTCCTTTAGGAATTTGCTGGCCGTGGGGCCGGCGAATGGGCGTTCCAGAAACCACAATGGATGAAGCCCGACCGTGGTATCCCACCGGTAAATGCCGCCAGTTTGGCAAAAGGGCATTCTCCGGATCCCGAAACATTTTACCCACATTGGTCGCATGCTCAATGCTTGAATAAAAATCCGTGTAATCACCCACTTCAATGGGCATCAGCAACTCCACCTTATCCATAGGATGCAAGAAGTGCCAAGCAAATTCCCGCGCCTCTGTGTTTACCTCACTTAGCAATTCCGCTACCCGCAATCGAAGTGCCCGAGTCTTTTCTTTTCCCAAAGCCATTAGTGGATTTAAGGAAGGTGCATTAAAGACATCCTGATTGATTTCCAGCTCTTCAAGTAGCGTCAAATAATTTAAAACAGCTAAGTCAACCACCGAATCTCCAACTGCAGTGCACACGCGTGGAGCGGTATTACTGATCGTCCGGAAGATACCAAAGGGCAAGTTCTGAATGGGAAAATCACTATTGGCGGGTACGTCGACCCAGGATTTAAGTTGTGGGTCAATGGATTTTGTCATCACATAGGTATTTGCCTCAAATATAAACAAAGTGGCCAGATGCAAGATGCGTCTGGCCACTTTGAACGATGGAGAGGAGTGTTAAACCCATCTCAAATGAGTATTCTTATTAGTCTTTCACAAACCGTAGCGTCACGAATTCTTGATTATTGCGTAACTGCAGCCAGTAAACACCTGCTGGTAGACTCGCAATTTCAACTACGTGTGCACTCAATCCAACACCCAGTTTCTCTGTCCGAATATACTGACCATTCGCTTTGTAAAGGTCCAACACCACATCACTACGGATCGGTGTTCCAAACGCTAGGAACAACTCGGAAGTAGCTGGATTTGGCGATAAATTCAAATTACCAACGACGAGATCTTGAGCGTTCAGACCACCTTCGGTCGTAAATTCAAAACCCGTAGATACAGAAGCTCCACAATCGTTAAAAGCAGAAACTCGCCAATAGTAAATCGACTCCTCGCTTAATGCCGAAGCAACCGGAATAGTCAAACTAGTTGAATTAGAAAAGTCGGAATATACGATAGTATTAAAGTTTGGATCTGTAGCTACTTCTACAAAGTAGTTCAACGCACCGGGTACTGTATTCCAAGTCAGGATCGGAGCCGTAGCAACCATTAGTTCTTGGTCCGCAGGAGAAACCAGGGTAGCAATATCTGGAGCTCCATCAATAGTTAAACTTACTGGCGAGTCAACCGAGCTATTACCATCGGACACATTAAACGTAAGGTTATAATTTCCAGCTACACCCAACAAATTATCAATGGTCACCACTACATCGGAACCAGGTTGTGCGGGGTTTTGAGAATAGCTAACTGACGCTGATCCTGGCAAACCAGCCTCTGAGATGGTAACCGGACCCGAAAATTGGTCGTTCACCGAAATAGTGTAAGTCGCCACATCGCCTTCACAAATGGTTTGCTCGGTAGGGGTAGTCACTACACCAGCCTGTGCCACTAAGCAAATGTCCAAAGCCCAAGACTCTAAAGCTCCACCATCATCACCGTAGTTATCACTAACGGTCAAGATCCAAGGCCCCTGGGGGTTTTCTCCGTTGAAAGCCGCCAAGCTACCTTCTGGTTGGTAGGTTCCCCCGTCGTTATATGGACAAGGTAGAGTACCGGAAGCCGCTTGATCATCGAAAGTGATATTGAAATCATCTTCGTCTTCACAAGCATTCGAAACGAGTACCACTGTTGTTCCTTCTGGACTAGTCAAAGTAAAGGTTAAATCGGCAACCCAAGTGTGGGTTCCCATCAAACCAACTACATTCACATCTTCAATCTGCCCAGCTTGTGCGAAATCTAAAGTAGAAGTAACCGTTGAGGTTTGATTGATTGGAATCGTTACTGGTACATCTACCGAGTTAGGAGTTGCACAAAGTATATCAGCCGTTGTAAAGCTAAAGTTCATTGCCCAATCACTTTCACCACAGGCATTGCCAGCCCGTACGCGCCAATAGTACGTAGTTAATCCATCTAAAGTCATAACCTCGTAGTCTGTATTTAAAAGGCCACTCTCATCGACGATGATATTCGTAAAACCAGCATCCGTTGCCAACTGAACATCGTACGATGCCGCCGAAGCAATGGCTCCCCATACCAGGGTTGGCATGACCGTCACCTCGGTCGCACCGCTGGTTGGCATCATTAAAGAAACCATGCCTGGAGCACCATCAAATACTTCTAGAGAGAGACTGGCATCGGCAGTTTCGCTGCCGTCATCAGCCGTTACTGTAAAGTTATAAGATCCTGTATTTACACCAGCGGTGGTAGTCACAGTAAGCGTAATAGTGGCCCCGGGGGTAGCTGGGTTTTGGCTGAAAGCAGCCGTAGTACCCGCTGGCAGACCGAGCGCATCTAAGGTGACCGGACCGGTAAAGGATTCCGAAACGGACAACTCAAAGGTAGTGCTCTCTGAGGCACAAACTGTTTGAGAGGTAATACTCGGAGTCACCGCAAAACCGCAAGCTTCCACGTAGGTTCCGTCCATGGTCAGAATACCTGTGTTATTTGGGTCTAGCCAGGGTTGTAGGCTAGTGTTTGCACTTCCTCCACCGGTCCAAGAAGCATGGAACCAGCCATAACTATCGTAGGCGTCGTTACCACAAGCCGCGGCACCACCGTGTAATTGACCAATCACTCGACGATCACTATCATAAATTGGTGATCCAGAAGAACCCGGCTCCGTCGTTCCAATATCCCAGTCCGCAATAATCAAGTGGTTTCCATTAGGGACACTCGCCCCACCGGAGCCCCAGTTTCCGACATACGTACCATCAAACTCAAAACTAATCCGCTTTTCATCCGTACTCGGATGGTGAATAGCAATCACTGTATCTGGCTCCAAATTATCGGTAGCATCCCAGCCAGCGAAGAAACCATCTGCCGATTCTGAAATAGGATCATCAAATTCTACCAAAGTAACATCGGTAGGAGCATAGTTAGCACGCAATACAGCACCGGAGTTAAAGTCATTTAGAAGGCCATCTCCAGCTCCACCACTCGCTGGTGAATTTGGTTGACGACAAGTACTATTCTGGTAATTCCAGTAGGCTACTAAGGAAGGTGCATTACCTCCATTTACCCCACAGTGGAAGGCCGTCATGAAAAATGGCGTACAATCATTCTCCACATTATTAATCAGGAAACCAGTACAAAAAGTACTACCACCAAAGGCAATCACTGCTACCGACTGGATAATATCGCGATATCCGTCTACGATGCCCCATCCATCTGTTTCGGTACAGATTACATCCAGGTTACAAGAACCCGATAAGGCGGCCATAGAAGCAAAACCGATGTAATCGTGGTTTACATAAGAAAGGGTTAATTCGAGTTCGTCTACCTTCAATACCGGTACCTGAACCTCAATGACCATTTCGTCCCCTTCCACAATCGGTGTCCAAAGCTGCTCGTGCTCTTCGTTATCAGAAGGAGTAAAAGGCCCCATCTGACGTTCAAGATCTGGTGTATATAAGTACAAGGAGCCACCAGTAGGCATATTATACTTGGTAAAACCAAGGTTCAAGGAACGAGCACCGTTTGATTTAAGGCGAACTCGCCATACCGCGGTTTCATCATCAATCACTTCCCAGACCCCGTGGGTTTCTGGCGAAATGGATACTTCAATATTTTCGGCAAAGCGAGGCGCAATTCCAGGTCCTCGGCGGGCCATCTCGGCATTGTAAAGTTGTTTGTTATCGAGAGCAGGCATAACCTCCTCTGGAACGTCGGCCAGCGAAATCCGCGTATCGGCCAGTTGAGCTTGAGCATAGGTACTCAAGAATAGAAAACTAAGCAAGCTCAGATAAAGTACATTCTTCATCTTAATGTGGGTATTTTCTAAAAATGGTTATTGGTAAAAGCTTCGTTTCTCTTTTGGGGAAGCTACTTTGTTACTAGGGCTCAGAGGGGAGTTTTCTGTGTACACAAAAACATACTATTCCAAAAACGAAATGGTTTGGGTCATTCTCACTTGCCCTTGTAATTATCCGCAGAGTTGAATTGGGCACTCGGATCACCAAAGCTTTAGCTTCGACTTGGCCTATTCCTGTACCTTCAGACAACTCGCTGGTCGGCAGGTTGTAAATCCTGTAGAACAGTACACGGACTTTATGTTGAATTCCCAAACTACTTCCTTACGAAAATAGCTGCTCTGTAAACAAAAGTAGGTGATTCAACCACGCGACACCTAGAATCACGATGGCAGAATTTAGACAAATAAGCCAGAATATAAGTGATTACCGGTTTATTGGCCAGCAAAAAAGAGCGCGTTGGCAAAGAGACGTTGCCCTTCTTGCCAAAATCCTCGAAACAGTGGATTGTCCACTAAGTAGATGATAGAGCCTTGCCCTTGACGGGCAATTCCAAAAGAAAGACTTTGTTTTTGGTTATTCTTAGCCCGGTATCCAGCGAAGCCAACTACCGTCAATTCGTCTCCCAGTGTTCCAACGTTCCAGCCAGATTCTAAAAAATCGTACGCTGTAGAGGTCGTTTTTAAGGAGAAATAGTGTTCTCCCAGACCGTATCCCAATGGATGTGTCGCATCTACCGACACCTTAAAAATAGCCCCTGGAATGAAATCCGAGATAAATGCGCGTTCGGACTCTTCGTAACTAGGTAGTTCTTCCTGCGTAGATGCGCCGCCCGATTCTCTACCGGACGATTTGCGTTGTATACCTGCTCCCGGCCAATCTCCAAAGCCTCCTACGGCACTACCAAGGGCAATAATTCGGCCACCACCTCTTGCCCACTCTTGTAACGCTTCGCGTTGACTTTCTGACCACTGGTAGCGGCCACCCGGCAATACTAGCACATTATAGTTTTCCCAAGGAATGCTAGACACCTTGTCTGCCTTAGCAATGGCTACAGGATACTTTAAGACTTGCTCGAAGTAGTGCCAGGCCTGTCCAAAAGTATTAGGATCGACCCCATCTCCATAAAATAGCATCACCTTGGGAGTAGTCATATACTGCATACTGGAAGAACCTAAGTCGGGTCCATTATCCGAAAAACCAGTATCGACATTGGTAAAAGAAACCTCTTGTTCTTTGGCTAAGCGTAGCACTTCGTTGTACCAATTCGGCACTTTTCGATTATCTCCTTTGGTCACAATCAGCGAACCACGGCTAAATGATTGATCACCAATGGCAAAAGGCTTTCCAGCAAAACGCACTTTGATTCCTGCTTGCAACAACGTTCCGAGCATGCGGGCATCATCCATGCTTTCCCACCCGAACACGCAGGCGTAGGGTGCTTCTGTAGAAGTCGGAAATGTAGGAGCATCAAATGAATATTCTTCCGTGGGATTTAAACGCTGGTCAGAGGCATAGGCTTGTAGGCCGTAGGCATACGGAAGAGACCATGCGGTAATATCATAGGTAAGGCTATCTTCCAAGCTTGTTTCTGGCTCCATCAAAACCTGGGTTAGAATACCCTTGGGCTGATACGCCGAAATAATTAAGTCTTCAGGCTGTACTTCGATCGTTTGCACCTGTAAGGTTTTATAATCCAAAGCGGCCACCCGTCCAATTTTCCCTGCTCTCCCGTATTGGATTTGGTGCATATCCAATAATTCGGTTAGTGCTTTTACTTTTCCTTGCGGATTGGTTGCAGGCACCACAAAGGTTTTGTAGGGCCCCGGAGGTGCTACTGCTGCGTTTTTGAAGTATCGGTTGAATTCCCGATTCATTTCGCCGGCTTTCTTGCTGGCTGTTTCGATCGTAGACAAAGCACTAGCAGTGTGGTGGGCAATTCGGTCGGCTAAGGTTAATGTATCTCCATTCTCAATCTCAACGGCTCGGCCAGCGGGACTATGTCCAGCTTGCTCATAAGTCATGCCTACCGCACCATTGAAGGTTGGGTAGGTATCCCCGTAGCTAGGGTAAAGGAGATCAAAAATTTCTCGGGTAAAATATAGCCAGCCCGCTTCGTCGAAATACTTGGTATGATTGATTCCTATATCGGTTTGTAATGCTCCCTGCCAATCCGTTATGTGCGCGTGAAAAGGGGCCGCTGCGGGAGCAAAATAATAAGGATCATTCGGGTATTGTTCGTGAAAATCTACGTGAATTTGGGGCATCCAGCGATGATAAATAACTAATCGCTGCTGACTTTCTACCTGGGTAGCCCAAGCCCAATCTCGATTTAGATCATAACAATAGTGATTAACCCGCCCACCGGGCCAGGGTTCATCGTGTTCCCGGGTCTCTGGTCGTGGATCTGGCCAATTAGCACCCACGCTCCGATACCAATTAGTGTACCGGGCGTTTCCATCTGGATTCAGATTTGGATCGATTATGATGACGGTATTCTCTAGCCAAGAACTTACATTTGGATTGTCTCCTCCGGTTAACTCGTAGAGCACATTGAGCGCACTTTCGGATACCGCGGCCTCATTACCGTGCACTCCAAAGCTCATCCATACCACGACTTTCTCCGTTTCGCCGTCGCCTTCCATTAAACCGGCTTGTTGTAAATGAGCTAAACGAATGGACTCTATAGACTCCAGGTTCTTTGGACTAGAGACAATAGCAACCTGTAAAGGGCGGCCTTCGTTGGTATACCCGTATGGCTCAATAATGACCCGGTCGCTGTTTTCTCCCACATGATTGAAGTAGTCAACCATGAGGTGGTGCGGAGTGAAATTGGCGCGATAGTTGGTGTGTAAAAAATCTTCTGGCGAACGCAGTTCGGCATTCTGCCCCCAGGCAAATTGGAGGCTAAGACATAGGAGGAGTAGGGTATAACGCATGAAGCTTTGGTTTAATCTCCACAATTATAAGAAGAAAAGAGAACTAGCTATGGCGGCATATAGTCCTTGAATACCTTTCTGCTAGAATACTGACTCTGCGATCCGACGGACCGTTTTAGAATCACCCATTGTGTAATAGTGTAAGCAGGGAACACCAGCGGCTTTTAACTCTTTGGATTGAGCAATCGCCCACTCGATACCTACTTCTCGGATAGCATCTTTATCCTTAGCCTCATGTACGGCTTTAGCCAGATCCTCCGGTAGATCGATAAAAAAGTAGCGTGGAATGGAGTTTAGTTGATAGCGTTTGGTGAGTGGTTTGAGACCTGGGACAATCGGTACATCAATTCCAATGGAACGACAGGCATCAACGTACTCAAAGTATTTTTGATTATCGAAAAACATCTGCGTGACAATATAGTCAGCTCCCGCATCCACCTTTTGCTTCGCATAAGCTAGATCGATATCTAAATTGGGAGACTCGAAGTGTTTCTCGGGATATCCAGCAACCCCAATACAGAAATCCGTGGTGGCTCCATTCTCAATGTTGGTATCCAGATATTTGCCATCGTTCATATCGACAATCTGTTTGACCAGATCCAAAGCGTAGGGATGTCCATCATCTTCGGGAACGAATTTCTTTTCAAAAGGACGGGCATCTCCGCGTAGGGCCAAAACATTGTTAATACCCAGGAAATTTAGGTCGATTAGCGCATTTTCGGTTTCTTCCTTTGTAAATCCACCGCAGAGTAGATGAGGTACAGCATCCACTCCATAACGATGCATAATAGAGGCGCAAATTCCCACTGTTCCCGGACGTTTACGAATTGCGATCTTTTCGTAATAACCACTAGCCCGTTTCTTATATAAGAACTCCTCGCGGTGGTAAGTAACATCAATGAAGGGAGGCTTGAACTCCATCAACGGATCTAAAGAATCGAAAATGGCTTGCATACTTCCTCCCTTTAAGGGTGGAAGCACCTCAAAAGAAATTAACGTTTGGTCAGCGGCTTGTTTAAAGTATTCGGTAACTTTCATAAATATATCAGTGGTCAGAATTAATCAGGTGGGTGATGATTCTTACTAAAAAAGCGAACTACCCTATTTACCTTTGCAGGGTATATTGTAGGAGGAGTAATAAATTGTTAACGATTTGCGTAAACGATGATCGAATTACAAAAAATTTTCAGCAAATATACCGGGTATTTAAGGAGCTTGAAACTAGTTTATGTCATAAACAATCTTCTGAATTGGCGAAAACTCCGACATAATCGGACTTATTATCGAAAATATGGCTTAGAGAAGACCATTTTTGGCTCGCTCGGAGCGGATGATTTCCCCAAACAACAACCCGAAACACCTTGGCTGGATCAGGACAATCCCGTGCAACGACTGCAAGCACATCCCCATTTTGGTTCCTTCTCCTCGGATATCCAGCAACAACTAGTCCAATTTGTAGAAGACGGCTACATGATTTTACGAGGATTCT
>JBCDIO010000091.1:0-8596 GCA_038748815.1 Bacteroidota bacterium | reverse complement strand
TTTTGCTTGGTATACCGCCCAGCAGCTTCAGGGTGTTGACCTACAGTTGGTAGATCTAAACGATTATCCACTTCCCATCTACTCGATCGATCTGGAGAAAACATCTGGTGTTCCAGTTGCCGCAAGTCAGTTTGCGGAGGAAATTATCAAAGCGGATGCACTGGTTATTTCTCTGGCCGAGCATAATGGACTATTTACGAGCGCATTTAAGAACCTCTGGGATTGGATGTCGCGTTTAGGATCTCCTAAGATTTGGCAAAGTAAACCGATCTTCTTGTTATGTACCAGCTCTGGTCGCCGCCCCGAAAAATACGTGATGAAGGTCGCAAAACATCTCTTTCCAGCTTTTGGGGGGCGGGTGATCGCTGATTTTTACTTGCCGGGCTTTGGGGATGAATTTATCGGCGGAGCTATCAAAAGCCCAGACTTGGCCGAACAGTTTCAATCTGCCGTTGGAGTCTTTCAAGCTTTTTTAAATCAAAATTAAGGTACGATGAAATCGTATGTAGCCTTCTTTAAGATAGCCGCTATCCTCTGGATTATTTGGGGAGCCGTGCATGTATTCGCGGGTGTTATGACCATTTATCAGGTTAATAACAACAATATCGCTGGTGGCTTTAGTGGAATCGCCGATGACGTGAATCCGGAGTTGCTAGCAATGGAATACCATCCGGCCGCTGGAGCGGTTCTTAGTCAACACGGATTCAATCTACTCTGGATCGGAATTATAACTTTTATTGGTGCTTTCTTTGTTTGGAATGGGAATGCCAACGCCATTTTTCTAGCAGCCCTTACCGGCGGGCTAGCCGACTTGGGGTACTTCCTATTTATGGACCTGGGAGGGTATGTAAAGTTTGTTCCGGGCACAGTGATGACCATCGTTTCAGCGACGGCTATCCTTTTAAGTTTTCTGGCCCATTTTAATCGAAAGTGATTCGAATAAACACCCAAAAAGAAAGGGCTTCGATTAGTATCGAAGCCCTCTGCTTGGTTAAAATCACACACTTGGAATAGACAACTAACGAATCAGTTCTGGGATTATAATCTCGGGTTTATGTTCATGATATTTATACCCGAATCACTTCGCTTGGGGTATATAGGGGGCCTGGCGTTTATTCAGTGGGGGTATTAATTTTCAAATCGATTGAGGTCCATATCATTCACGGCATCGGCAATTTCGTAACCTAGTCTTAGGCCTTCCGTACAGTCCATCCGGATGTGGACACCTAATGGAATTCGGGAGTAGCCATTCTCATCGGCCATTTGTGTAAAGCTGGTAAAGCTCCGTGGTGCCCCTCTAAACTCCTCGCGTCCCTCGTGGGTCCGATCGGTAAAGGCAATGTTATCGCCAAAGGCATCAATGAATACACCGGCAGCCGCGGAGGCAAAACAAGAGTGGCCGGATGGATAGCCCGGGAAACTGGGGTTGGGCCAGTAAACCAGACGGAAAAGATTCGTTTGGAAATCGGGGTCAATAAATTCGTGTATAAAGACATTGGGCCGCATAACCATGTATTGGTACTTGTATTTCCAAGTGGATACCGCCGCATCATTAAGCGAGAAACCAAGTTTGACCATGAGTTCCAGACTCGCTTCCAAGTTGAGTTCGTACTGAGCGATTAGCTGCCGAGCAATGGATAACTGCCGGGCCGGTGGGCTCATCATCAATTCTTCTACATCATCACTCCAGAATTCGGCGATCCATAGATATTCATCGTCTTCGACTCGCGCGGTGTTATTAGATTCGTAGACCTCTTGCATTTGGGCGAAGTACGGACTATTCGGGTGCTCGCTGTATTCGATAGGGGCCACCGTACTCGTCTCGTTTGGGGCAATGGCAAAAGTACGTACCGAACCCCAGTAGGGAAATAAAGCTCTTTCTGGATCGGCTGAGTAGGTCCAGAAACCCAGTCCCGTTGGTGGTTCGTAAGACAAGGGTTGTGGCTCCAAAATTTGGGCTTCGGCCTCGTCGTCGGTTTGGCTATACTCAATGATTTGCTCCGCTACGTAGGCTCCCCATTCTTTCGATGCTTCCAGAATGGCATCGGAAACGGTATTGGCTAGGGTTTCTTCGATTTGGTTTTCCAGAATGCTGATCTCCGATTTTTGATTTCCACTCACATTGATCAAAAAGTGATCTAAAACATCTGCATACGTCGCATTTAGGGCAATTTGCCAGTCAACCTCATCCGGTAGTTCATTGTTACGGATACGAAGTCCCTGAAATTCATCGTCGGTAGAGCGGAAGTCTGGCATAGCAGGGACTACGGTCTCGTAAGCAGCTAGCTGGATGTAAGCAAAAGCCCGGGCCGAGGCATTGGGGCGCATTCCCAAGGCGTATCGTTCAATCTCTAGTAAAAGGTCTGTCCATTGTAAGACGACTTCACTATTCATATCAGCGGCTAGATCTTCGGAATTTAAAAGGTCTCCAAATTCAATGGGATCATCAAAATCCGGATCGGAGCTAGTCAGCAGTTCATCTTCGGTGCAGGAAACGAATAACAAGGGAAGGAAAGCAAATCGTACGGCGATGGAAAGCGTTTTCAGTTTCATCTTATTTCGTTTTTGAGCGTAGTATTCCAGTCCATTTACCGAATGGAATTCTTGGAACCCGTGGAAGTTATACGCTAAAGATTGAGCAATGGAAGCCTTGGTACTTTGTAACCTAAATAAATGAATATTTTGGCCGAGGCGATTTTTGTTCAGATCAAGGCGCGCAAGCTCGTAGCCATAGCTACGAAGGCTAGTACGTAACGATGAACTGGGTAAAAAGAACCCGTAAAAAGGTTTAGAAATTTAGTTTACACAGTACTATAGAATCAGCTTCTTTTCAGTTGTTAAGTTTTACCAAGCCTGCTTATAATACGGCCGTGCAAAGCGAAATGTGGTAAGGTAGATAAGTATCAGAGGCAGCGATTTTAAAAACGAAATGATTTGCCCTTAAGACCAGCAGTTTAGCCAGGTACCTACCTGGTTAGCCAACTTTTTTTAAAAAAGGTAGCCCATAGATTTCTTACCTTCATAGGGAATCTTTACTACTTGAAGCCGATAAAAGGTTGATATTCTGCGTTTTCGAACGCATTAAAGTAATATGCCTAGATGAAAAAACAATGCCAATTTTTTCTTGCTTTTTTAGTTCTTTTTCCGCTATTAGCCCCCGGTCAAACATCGAATGAACGCGTTTTTTATTCCTCTTTTCGACCCGAGGGCTGGGATCTATTCTTAGTCGATCAGGAAGCAGAAACGGCTAGCCGCTGGGTAGAAAACGAAGCTTTAGAATATAATCCCGCCTGGAGTGCGGATGGCGAATGGGTCATTTTCACTTCCGAGCGATTCGGTTTTCCCAAGCTATTCATTCGGCCGACCACCGGGGGAGAAGCCCGTTTGTTGTTGACGCACGAATCTTCTATGCAAGATCAGGCCGCCTTGTCACCCGATGGGCAGTGGATCGTTTTTACCTCGACCCATGAAGGGCAGTCCGATATATACCGTTTACCCTTTCAGCCTTTGGATACCCTATCCGTGGGCGATGCCCTGAACTTAACGAATGACCCAGGCGGTGATTTTCGACCCGCTTTTTCACCCGATGGACAATCTATTGCTTTTTGTAGTGACCGTGGGCATCCTATCAAAACCCATCCCTGGTTTGTCTTTGCGATGCGCCGCACCGGCGATATCTACACCGTTCATATTGATGGAAGTAATCTACAACGGTTAACTAAGGGGGAAGAATGGGAGGGCAGCCCGACCTATTCAAAGGATGGGCAACAAATCTTTTATTACGGAGGTCCACGCGAAGCGGCCAGAATCTATTCCATGAGCCTTTCTGGCGAACGTAAAAAAGCACTTTCCCCAGAAGGAATAAACGCCCTTTGTCCAGAAGTGCTTGATGAGGAAAATCTACTCTTTACGGCTAATAGCGGCGATTCCTTCACGCTAATGAAACTTGAGCTTGCTACCGGAGAGGTGGATTCTATTGCACCTGTAGACTTGAATTTGCTTGGTGCTAAGGTAGCTCCCAGTGGGCAGATTATTTGCTACGGTGGTCAGGCACCCCAGGAGACTTCGCAAAATCAGGGAGGCTTTAATGGGGATATTCTAGTAGCTGGGGCACCGCGAACGCAATCTTTAGGAGAGCGAGTATTAGATATATACGGGGTTCGAAGAGCTTTCGCCGCACCCCCTAATCCACAAGATCACACCTTGATTATCGATTCCTCCTCCATCACTAAGTTTGAAGACACCTTTACCCCTTGGCTTTTTATCGGTATCGGAATTCTGGCCATTGGCGTTTTATTGATCATAGCCGGCATATTCAATTTGCGGAAAAAAGGAGCAACTTGGTGGGCATATGTAGTATTCCCGATTGCGGCCTTGGCGGGTATGGCTTTCTTGGCCTTGCAGTTCTCCAGAGGATACATGATGAATGCCCAGCCCATTTCCCAATTTAGAGTAGTGATGATATTCTTTGCTCTGGGCTTCGCTGCCGCCGCCCAAATGGCCCATCGGGCCGACGGTAAGATGGCTATTCCCTTTCGAAATGTGGCATTAGTAGGGCTTGTTTGCGCGCTTTATTTAATCACGGTAGCACCCCATTTACTGTTCATTCCCAATACATTATACGAAGTGAATTATAAAACCAACGAGGTCAAAGAGCTGAAAACGATTGGTAGTCTTCCAGGTTTTAATCCGCTCAATATGCGCATCATTGATTCCAAATACAGCCACGCGGGAGATAAGGTCTTATTCTCCATCGGAAGTTTTCGGGGCGATGAAAATACCCAAGGAGATATCTTTGCTTTTGATCCAGAAACGAAGGAATTAGAACGGATGACCGATTCGAAGGCCAACGATGGGTTTGGAGATGTCAGTTTGAGTGGAGAGCAGTTCGTCTTTCGTAGCGGTCGAAGTGGTTCCTTCGACATTTATCTACAAGACGGGGAGATCGTAACCAATTTGACGGAGGACGAGCACCGAGAAAATTTTCCAGTCATATCGGCTGACGGTAATCGGGTTGCTTTTTGTACGGACCGCTCGGGTATTGATATCGAGGACAAGATCAAGACTATGGATATCTTTTGGATGGAAAAGCAGGAGGCCGGAACTTGGGGAGAACCCCAACAATTAACTACGGCCAAAGGGCAGGATGCCCATCCTCATTTTTCACCCAATGGGGATTGGATCATCTTTACCTCGGAAGAAGCGGGAATCAACGATGAAGAACCAATTATTCAATCAGTTATTTTCGGGCCGCAGATGTACGGAGAAATCTTTGCCATTCACTTGGAGACCGGAAATAAGGTCCGTCTAACTCACAATAAATGGGAAGAGGGAGCTCCGCTTTGGTATGCGGCCGTACCCGAATAAAGAAAAAATAAGCGCATTGGACGGTACCGTCTAAAATGGATCAAGGGAGGCTCGTAATCTTGTAGCATTCATCAAAATGCTATTATCATGAATGATACTCCTGCAGTTGCTAATTGGCAGACCCATTCTTTTCATAAGCTCTGGATTAAAGTAACAGCTATCGTTGTTGCTTCTTTTGGGCCTGTCTTTTTTCTGGGGACTATGGAAGAAACCATAGAACCCGCTCGCTTAACGCTAGACCTACTCAGCTGGCCCATCGATGGGGCAACCACCTACGCCTCCCCGGATGTACGTTTCTTATCTGCCTTGGCCGGTGGGTTCCTCATGGGCTGGGGCGTAATGATTTGGTTACTGTCTAGCTGGGTCTACGACTTGGCAGCCGAGCCGGTTCGAAAGGTGGTTTTATATGGTGCATTGGCTTGGTACTTGGTGGATAGCTCGGGCTCTGTCACTTCGGGCAATGCCTCGAATGTCCTTTTTAATACGGCATTTCTATTGCTTGCCGTAGGGCCATTGTGGTGGCCGGCGCGGGATTAATGATATTCGCCGCTCAAAAAGTTCTGCCAGCACATCCCAAGCACAATTACCCCAAATCTTATTGTATTTTTTACACTAATGGCTAAATTTTCGTATTTTCATTGGACCAACGATTCGTTTTAAAAGACGCTATTTTGCGAGAACAGAAAGAAAAATATCCAATGAAGGCCTTAGTTACTCTTGTCTGCAGTGTATTATTTTTGACGCCAACCCTTTTTGCTCAAACCTTGACCGTTGAAGACAACTTCGAGGGAGATGGTACCATTACTACCTGGACCGGCGATGATTGTGATTTGAATACAGCGTTCGATAACCCCGTGCCAGATGCTGCAAATAGCTCCGCTACCGTTTTGGAGTACCACGATGTGGGTGGTGATTTTGCGAATATCCGTTTTGATGTGCCCGTTGACTTTTTACTGATTGAGAAAAGTACGTTTACTTTTAAGATCTACGTTCCCTCGGGCGACCTAACGGGTTCTCAAAACAACCAAGTTTCCCTCAAATTACAGGATGGAACCCTTGGTGCCCCTTGGTCTACGCAGAGTGAAATCGTTAAGCCTATTGCCCTTGACCAGTGGCAAACGGTAAGCTTTGATTTTGCGAATGATAATTACACCAACCTCGACCCTACTTCTTTGCCACCTACCCAACGTACAGATTTTAACCGAGTATTGATTCAGGTAAACGGAGAAGGGAACAGCGACCAGGTGCGTGCCTATATCGATGATTTTTCCTACGACGGAACGCTTTCTGTTCCCGTGGAACCCGTTTATGACCAATTGGTATGGGCCGATGAGTTTGATACCGATGGTCCCATTGACGATACTAAATGGTTTCATCAGACCCAACTTCCGATTGGCGATAGCTGGTTTAATGGAGAAATCCAGCACTATACCGACCGGATCGAAAATTCGTACGTCGAAGATGGCATACTGAAAGTCGTGGCCAGAAAAGAAACCTTTACGGATCAGGGCGTTACGAAGGAACACACTTCGGCTCGACTCAATTCTAAGTTTGTATTCCAATACGGTCGGGTAGAGGTGCGGGCTAAGCTGCCCTTTGGCCCAGGTACCTGGCCAGCAATCTGGATGTTGGGGCAGAATATCAACGAAGATGGTGGATATTGGGATTTGGAAGGTTACGGCACAACCCCCTGGCCAGCCTGCGGAGAGATCGATATTATGGAGCACTGGGGAACCAACCAGAACTACGTACAAAGTGCTACCCATACCCCTTCCAGCTTTGGGGCCACAATCAACCACGGAGGTCAGATCATTCCCACTGTATCGGATGAGTTCCATGTGTATACCCTGGTATGGTCGCCGGATAAACTCGTTTTCGGAGTCGATGGGGTTGAACACTTTACGTATAACCCGCCGATCAAAGATGCAGAGACTTGGCCATTTGACGCCCCTCAATACTTTTTGCTCAATGTGGCCATTCTGCCTGAAATCGCAGCCAATTTTACCAGTAGTGCCATGGAGTTGGATTACATTCGGGTCTACCAGGAAGGGCCATCTTCCACCAACCGTGTGGTCCGTGCTCCAGCGCAAGCTTTCCCTATGCCCTTTAAGGATGCCTTTGAAGTTCGGCTACCGGAAGGTGGGGAAGGAGAAACCACGGTCTATCTATATGATCTGCAGGGGCGGCTTCAGCGTATGGAAACGACTTTTGTCCAGAATGGGGGACTATCGCTGCAAAACCTAGGAGAATTACCCGAAGGAATGTACCTTTTGTTTTTTAATCTGGGAGGGCAATCTTACCAACTAAAAGTGACCAAATAGCTGGTGGATGCCGGCCCCTGACCGGCCGCTATGAAGAATAAAGCTTTTTGTCAGTCCGCTTTAAATGAAATCTATGAGGCCCTGCTCCAAGAAGAAAACCTAGGAGCAGTGGCCACTTATATACCCGAACTGGCCAAAGTAGATCCTAACCACTTTGGGGCTTATTTTTTAAGTACCGACGGGGATGGTTTGGGGGTGGGAGACTGGCAAGTGGCGTTCTCCATTCAGAGTATTGCCAAGGTCCTTTCCTTGAGTCTAGCCTACCAATTGCTTGGTGACCAAATCTGGGAGCGGGTTGGTATAGAACCATCCGGTAATCCCTTCAACTCCTTAGTCCAATTAGAAACAGATAATGGAATTCCACGCAATCCATTCATTAATGCAGGGGCTATCGTCGTGTGTGATATTTTGGTAAGCCATTTAGCCGATGCCAAGCGGGATTTCCTGGCTTTTGTGCAACAGCTTTGCCCGCATTCTGACCTGCAATACTCGGAAGAGATCGCCCGCTCTGAACTCTCCGTGGGCTACCGCAATATTGCCTTGGCGAATTTTATTAAATCCTTCGATAACTTGGAGAATGAACCAAGCGAAGTGCTGGATTTTTATTTCCATATGTGCTCGATGGAGATGACTTGTCAGGACTTAGCACGCTCGTTCCAGTTTCTGGCCCACGAGGGAGAACACGAACGCTTGCTTTCTCTTAGTCAAGCCAAACGGATCAATGCCATTATGCAAACCTGCGGTTTCTACGACGAAGCAGGGGAGTTTTCGTTTAGAGTGGGGCTTCCCGGCAAGAGTGGGGTAGGGGGTGGAATTATTGCGATCAATCCCGATAGTTACTGCCTGGCGGTTTGGAGTCCCCGCCTGAATGCTAAGGGAAATTCCCATCGGGGGATGCAGTTTTTAGA
>JBCDIO010000090.1:0-8643 GCA_038748815.1 Bacteroidota bacterium | reverse complement strand
TGTCGCAACTGCTTTAGCATATAATGTGGAATGTAATGGGGGAACGAGTGGTTTGATTGAATTAACGGTGAATGGGGGGAATGAGCCCTATGATTATACCTGGAATAATGCAGATAATAGCCTAAGCGGTGGTGGTAATATTGCAACGGCTGGTTTGATTACTCCCATCGGAGGTCTACCCGCCGGTGATTACACCATCTTGATTGAAGACGGAAGTCTGGATACGACCCTACAAGTAGTAATTACGGAACCTAGTCCGATTGATATTCAGTTGGTGAATGGTATCGATGCTTCTTGTTTCGGATTATGTGACGGTAGCTTGGAAGTCCTTGCTAGTGGTGGTACGCCACCTTTCACTTATAACTGGGGGATTGGTACGGGGCCAATAAATAACGACTTGTGTGCGGGTACTTATACGGTTGCGGTTACCGATGCAAACAGTTGTATTCAAACGGCGGCCTTCTCCGTCAATCAACCGGCGGAGTTTATTGCTGAGATATCTGTTTCTAAGCCAATTTCTTGTTTTGGTGGTACGGATGGTACTATTGAGGTCAGTACGAATGGTTCGCCAACGGATTATATTTGGTCCGTTCCGGGTGAAACCGGAGTTGCCATAGCCGGACTAGGAACGGGCACTTACTCGGTTACCGTAACTAATCAGGATGGCTGTCAGGATATTGCTACGATCTTCTTAGATCAACCTGCTGAGCCTCTTAGTGTATCGATTGTTGAGAATGAGGGGATTGCCTGTAATGGGGATGAGAATGCTGTTCTGGAAGCTATCGTTACGGGGCCTGGCAACTCGATTACGTTCACTTGGTCAGATGGCCAGAATGGAAGTTTAGCGACGAACCTCGGATCAGGAACCTTCACGGTAACGGTAGTGAATGAAAATGGTTGTGAAGCCACGGCTAACTTTGCTGTTCTGGAACCGGCCCCGATTGAAATTTTTGCATCGGCCAATGAAATTACCTGTTTGGTTGCATCGGATGCCGGTGTTATTACCATTGATAGTATTGCCGGGGGTATAGAGCCCTACGTGTACTCGGCGGATGGGGGCATATTTACCGACGACGAAGAACTCACTGGATTATTTGCCGGATTGTACGAATTGCAGGTACAAGACGCCTCTGGCTGTATTGCCACACAACCGATTGAAATTATTGGTCCGGATGAATTGATCGTAGATCTTGGTTTGCCCGAAACGGTTAATTTAGGAGAAACCGTTGAGATCGCCGCTCTAGGAAATAGCCCTGATTTGGTTTACGCTTGGGCAGGAACGGTTGGTGCAGGTTTTGATTGCCTAAATGAAGACTGTTCAACGGTGGCTTTCGTTCCCCTAGAATCAGGTGTTTTTGTGGCTACAGCTTTGGATACGGTCACTTCGTGTATTGGGGTTGGACAAGTGGAAATCACCGTTAATGAGATTCGGAGTGTATATATAGCGAATGCTTTTTCTCCGAATTTTGATGGGATCAACGATGTGATTGTTCCGTTTTCGGCCCCGTCGGTATCGCAGATTAATTCGTTCCGAGTATTTGACCGTTTTGGAGCGATGCTTTACGAAGCGCGAAATTTTGCCCCGGGTGATGAAAGCTTTGGCTGGGATGGAACTTTCCGTGGGCAGTTATCACAAACCGGAGTTTATGCTTATTTTGCTGAGGTAGAATACATTGATGGCGAACGGGAAATCTTCAAAGGAGATATTTTATTAGTTCGCTAAACGGAAGTACTTAACATACGAGCTTTGGAAAAGCGGACCTCTCCGGTCCGCTTTCCTCGTTTTAGAGCCTTGAGCTTAGGGATAATCCGTAGCTTTGTGGTCCATTAATTCTTCCTCCTCCAGGCTCAATATAACGCTATGCATCTTCGTCCTTTTTTACCGCTATTGCTTTCTTTTCTTTGGCTAAGTACCGCTCATGCTCAGATCATTATCACCTATATCGAAGGGGCTGCCTCCTGGCAGAGAGAGTCAGTGGGGGAGTGGCAACGGCTGGAAGTAGGTCAGAATCTAGATCTCGGTGGCCAATTAAATGTAGAAAAGGACTCCGAGCTTCATCTCTTATCGGCGGGTGTTTATTATCGTTTACAAGATGCCGGTAAGTACGAGGTTAAGAAACTTTTGCGGGCTAAGTCTCCTTCGGTAGCTACCACCTTGCCCACGGGAATAACGCAGCAATCGGAAGAAAGCTTCCGAGCGATCCGCAATGCAGCAGCCTGGGAGAAATACTTGGAATCCTTAGAGCAAACATCCGATTTCGGGATTGGCGCGATTGCACCGGTAGGCGGTTTGGTGAAGGGGCCCTACTGTGAATTTAATTGGTTGGCCTTTGAGCATCCAGGGTTCTCATCCTATCGGCTCAAGCTTTGGGCCTTTGAGTCAAAGCAGGTTGTCCTGGAAACCCGTGTTTCTGGCAATAAACTGGGCTTGCAGATTGAAGACCTATACCTGGATCAAGGAGAAACCTATTTATGGCAGGTGGAGGCTGTACTCGACGAAACCTACGACGATATTTCGGATCTAAGTACCATTCGTTCGGAGCCAACCGAATTCCTCTATGCGCCCCATACAACATCTCCAAATAAGGAGGCGCTGCGATCTCTCTCGCTATACGCTGATTTACCTTTGAGCTGTCGGTACTATCTACTGGCTAATGCATTAGAAACTGATCAATACTACAATTCGGCTTTTTACATTTTGCGTAGCTGGTTGGAAGAAGAACCGGAAAATTTGTTGGCGGCCCGGTCTTACGCCACCTTTTTGGCCCGGCGGGGCTACGTGGATTCGATTGAAAAGTGGATGGAAGGTGAATAAATAAGCAAAAGAGTATGGCCGATCAAAGCCTTCAGGAAAAGATTCAGAATGCTTCCATGTGGAAGCTCATGTTGACCCTTTCTCTTCCGAGCATTTTGGCCATGTCCATTAATGGCATCAACACGTTTGTAGACGGTTTATTCGTCGGCCAACTTGTTGGGCAAGATGGCGTAGCAGCTATTGGCCTTGCCTTTCCACTGACCATGATTACCAATGGCTTTGCGGCAATGGTTGGGGCGGGGGCTTCTTCGGTCTTGAGTATTGCCCTGGGGGCCGGAGACGAAGACACCCAAAAAAGGGTCTTTGGAGTGCTCACCATGCTTTGCCTGGTTTGCGGCGGCTTGCTTACCCTGGTTGCCGGGTATTACGCAGAAAACCTCATTGCCTTTATGGGGGGAGAAGGGGAGGTCTTGCGCCTCGGCACCATCTATTATCGAATTACCTTATGGGGAGCCTTCTTTCGCATCTTTGGCGTAGCTGCGAATCGCTTGATTCGAGCCGAAGGAAGGATTAGTATAGCAATGGGTATGACCATTGTAGCGACTGTCATGAATATGGTCTTAAATCCCATTCTAATCGGTTACTTTAATCTAGGCATTGGTGGCGCTGCTTGGGCCACGGTACTTGCCATGGTCTTATATAGCGCACTGGATGTTTGGTATTTCTGGACCGGACGGGCCACCTTCCCCGTAGCGTGGAGGCAGTGGCGCTTAGACTGGAATTTTATAAAACCCATTCTATCGGTTGGAGCTTCTGCTATGACGCTGCAAATTATGTTTTTTGTGCAACAGGCCGTGGTGTTCAAGTCCATTGCTTATTACGGAGGGGCGGACGATCAGGCTTTTATGGGGGCTTGTTACCGGGTGGTGGTGTTGCTGTTGTTGCCCAGCTTTGGGTTCTCTCACGCTCTACAGCCAGTGGTAGGTATTAATTACGGAGCCGAAAAGTTCGCCAGGGTTAAAGAAGCTTTTTCTGTTTACGCTATTACTAATGTGGGAGTGGTTTTACTGATTGTAGTCATCGCCCTATTCTTTCCCGAAACGATTTTACGTTGGTTACTTCCGGATATGGCCTTTACCGATCAGCATTTATTCAATTTTCAAATGATGATGTCCTCCCTGCCGCTCATTCCAATCTTCTTGTTGGGGGGTGTTTTCTTCCAATCTATCGGCGATGCTAAAACGGCTGGGATACTAGTCGTATCGCGGGAAGTTTTGCTGTACATACCCTCCATTCTGGCCATGCCGCTGATCTTTGGGCTTGACGGAATTTACTTCGCGGGAATCCCGGTCAATATTATTTTCTTCTTTGTAACGGGGGGATTAGTTTGGCGTAGCTTCCGCCAGTGGAAAGTAAGTCCTTCTCCGCAACCGATCGGGTAGTGTGAAAAAAGGCTATCTCACTCAAAGCGAGATAGCCTCCGGTTGAATGGTATAACCATCCAACTATTGGTAATGAATCTTCTAGTTCAGTAATTCATAAATACCGGCGATACCTTGGCCACCGCCCACACAGGCAGTTACCATTCCGTATTTATTTCCGCGGCGACGCATCTCGTTAAACAACTGCGTGGAAAGCTTGGCACCGGTGCAACCTAGTGGGTGTCCCAGAGCAATGGCTCCTCCGTTTACGTTTACGATATCCGGGTTCAAACCGGCTTCTTTCATAACCGCCAAAGATTGAGCGGCAAAGGCTTCGTTTAACTCGATTAAATCGATGTCACCCAATTTTAGGCCAGCTTGCTGCAGGGCTTTTGGAATGGCTACACAAGGACCGATACCCATGTAAAGAGGGTCAACACCACCGACCGAACAAGAAACCAGACGGGCAATAGGCGTCAAATTCAATTGCTTGACCATTTCTTCGCTCACTACGAGTGTGAAAGCCGCTCCATCAGAAGTCTGGGAGCTGTTTCCAGCCGTTACGACCCCGCCGTTAGCGAAGGCTGGGCGTAGTTTACCAAGGACTTCTACCGTAGTACTCCGGCGTACCCCTTCGTCCATATCAACCACGTGCGAGGTTTCTACCCGTTTGCCATCTTTGACAAAAACGTTGGGTACTTCTACAGGGACAATTTCTTCTTTGAAGTATCCCTGATCCAAGGCATTAGCGGCTTTTACGTGCGAGTTATACGCAAATTCATCCGCTTGTTCGCGGCTGATCTCGTATTTTCTGGCTACTGCTTCGGCGGTCAATCCCATGCTCGCCATATAGTTTGGTGTAGAACTAGCCACCGAATAGGCTGGTGCTAGTTTATATCCAGTCATTGGGATCATACTCATGCTTTCGGTCCCACCGGCCACGTACATATGTCCCATACCTGCTTTAATCTTCGCCACTGCAATGGAGATGGTTTCTAAACCAGAAGCACAGTACCGGTTAACGGTCATACCTGCAACGGGTTTCCCGAGTGCCCGTACGGAGATCATTCGACCGATCTGTAGTCCCTGCTCTCCTTCGGGATTGGCACAGCCCACGATCACATCATCGATCAAGTTAGGATCAACTTCGGGCGTTTGTTCCATCATATGTTCGATCACCTTTACGGCCAGGTCATCGGAACGGAAGTTTCGGAAACCTCCTCTTTTGGACTTACCCACGGCACTGCGGTAGGCTTTTACAATATATGCATCCATGATAAGTGATTCTAAAGTTGAAAAATTAGTTACGCAAAGGCTTGTTGGTTTGTAGCATGTGCTGGATCCGTTCCTGCGTTTTCTGCTCACCACACAAGCTCAAGAAAGCTTCCCGTTCGATGTCGAGTAGGTATTGCTCCGAAACTTGCTGCGGACCGGTAAGGTCACCACCACAAAGAACGTAAGCTACTTTGTGGGCAATTTTGATATCGTGTTCGGACGCGTAGTTTCCTAAGCGTAATTCATTAGCTGCGGTATATAGTGCACCCAAACCGGTACGTCCAAGTACGTGTACATCAGTTCGTTGGATCGGTTGCGTATAGTTCTCCGTGAGTTGTAGGACTTTATTCTTTGCTTCGGCAATATTGCGAGATAGGTTTAGAACAACTTCATCCTTATCAGCTTTCAAGTACCCCATGTCGAAGGCTTGTGAAGCAGAGGTAGCTACGCCAGCCGTAGCAATCGTACGGAAGCGATCAATCAAAGTTGGGATCATCACATCACCTTGGAAGAAAGAATCGGAAGCGCGTACGGCAAACTCTTTAGTACCACCACCACCGGGGATCAATCCGACCCCTACTTCTACCAGACCGATGTAGGATTCGGCGGCACACATAGCCGCGTCGCAATGCATAATGGTCTCACATCCTCCACCGAAAACGTAACCTTGGGTAGCGGCCACCACGGGAATAGAGGAGTAACGGCATCGCATGGTGGTCTGCTGGAACATGTTAATCGCCATGTTCAACTCATCAAATTCTTGCTGGTAGGCCATCATGGCAATCATCATTAGATTGGCACCCACCGTAAAGTTGGTGGCGTTATTTCCGATGACTAAGCCTTTCCATTCGCCTTCTTCGGCAATTCGGATAGCATCATTGATACCGGTTAGGATCCCTTCCCCGATGGCGTTCATCTTACTGGTGAATTCCAGGCAAAGTACACCGTCTCTGATGTCGTGCAGGATCGTTTCGCTGGTTGTATGTACCGGTTTTTGGTCCCGGTAGTTGTCCAGAATGATGAAGTCTTCGGTTCCTTTTACGGGTCTGTAGCCTTTGGAAGGGATATCGTAATAATACTGCTGACCAGCCTCTCGCTTGTAGAAAGAAGTGATTCCACCGGCTACCATTTCTTTGACCCAAGCGGCAATTTTTTCTCCCTGTGCTTCCGCAAGCTCAATCCCTTTTTCTACGCCGATGGCATCCCAATATTCGAAGGGGCCCATTTCCCAGGCGTAGCCCGTGCGGAGGGCATCATCGATGCTATACACGGTATCAGCAATTTCTGGAATCCGATTGGCTGAGTAGGCGAATAAGCCTAAGAAAGATTCTTGCAGAACCTTTGCTCCATTATCATCGGCGGCAAAAATGCCCCGAATCCGTTTGTCTAAATCGTCAATTTGCTTGCTGAGTTCAAGGACCGGGACGTTGGGCCGCTCGGTTGGCTCGTACTCGTTTGTATCTAGGTTTAAGCCTAGGATAATACGACGCCCTTTTTCATCCCGTTCTTTGGTTTTTTTGTAGAAACCTTGACCCGATTTATCTCCGTAAAACTTATTTTCTAGCAGAAAGTCTACCGCTGGATAGCTTTTGAAGATGTGGTTTTGCTCATCGTCGGGGCAAGCTTTTTTGATATCGCTACTTACCTTAAAGAAGGTGTCAATACCCACCAGATCGGCTAAGCGGAAAGTCCCCGTTTTAGGTCTTCCGATGAGTGGTCCGGTTAGTTTGTCAACTTCCGATATCGTTAAATTATACCGCTGGCTAGATTCCATGACTTTGGCTCCGGCGTAACTTCCGATCCGGTTTCCAATAAAGCCGGGGGTGTCTTTGGCCAGAACGGGCTGTTTGCCAAGGAAACGGTCTCCGTAGTTTTCAAAGAATTCAAGTACCGAAGGATCGGTGCCTTCGTGTGGGATCAACTCAAATAGGCGCAGGTAGCGAGGGGGATTAAAAAAGTGAGTCCCCATGAAGTGCTTCTTGAAATCGTCCGAGCGACCGTCCAGCATCAATTTGATTGGAATACCCGAAGTATTAGAGGTGATCAGGGTGCCTGGAGTACGGTGTTCTTCGACCCGCTCAAACAGTTGTTGCTTGATGTCGAGCCGTTCAATAACTACCTCGATGATCCAGTCCGCGTCTTTGATCTTGTGTAGATCATCCTCCAGATTTCCTACCTGAATTCGGTTGATGTAGTCTTTGTGGTAGAGGGGGGCAGGTTTGGCCTTTTTAAGGTTTTTCATGGCCTGATTGACAATGCGATTCCGGTGGGCCGGATCTTGCTTTTGCTCTTCGGTGAGGTCAAAAGGTACAATGTCAAGCATGAGCACTTCCAAACCGATGTTAGCGAAGTGGGCAGCGATTCCTGAACCCATGAGGCCTGAGCCCAGAACGGCAGCTTTTTTAATTCTTCTCATGTTGCGCGGCTAGGTTGGTTGGTTTAAGAAGTGACTAGTGGCAGGCTAAATCACTCCCGGAAATTGGTTTCTAAGTCGTGGGCAGAATTTCTTCCTGTTCAAACATCGACATGTGGGCAGGTATGGCAGGGGAAGAAAACTCCGCTTAAGGAGACGGCAGCGGCTGCTTGCAACGCTTGCAAAAAAGAAGCGTCTTTACTGCTGACACAGATTTAATACTTTGTAACCTAAATTTCTAACCTTTTTGACGGGTTCTTTTTGCCCAGCTCATCGTTTCGTACTCGCCTTCGTAGCTATGACTACGAGCCTGCGCGCCTTGATCTGAACAAAAATCTACTCGGTCAAACTATTTATCTATTTAGATTACAAAGTATTTAACAATCAGACTGCTTTGCAAGTTTAGCGAATTTTCGCTAACTGACCAAAAAATGGATTTGGAATGTCCGAATAATTAAGGGGAAGAAGGATGAAATCGCGAACAATTGGTGGTTAATCCGACCTTTTTTAATGAAACCCAGTCGGATCGAGGAAAGAAAAAGATGTGTTGGATGTAGAATAAAGCACAACATTATCTATAAAAAGCTTTAAAATATATCATTCAATCCATAATTTGGGAGCTTCGAAATCGTTTGTAACCCTTTATAGTACGTAAACAAAGCTAGCTATCCTTCGGATCGGCATATAAAACCGGCCTGTAGCAGAACAAAAAACGAACCTATTATGCTAAACAACACCTTATTGCTTTTCCAATCGGGCGCAACGGATATCGAACGCGA
>JBCDIO010000089.1:0-8671 GCA_038748815.1 Bacteroidota bacterium | reverse complement strand
GCGAAAACGACTCAAACCAATTCGTTTTGGGTATAAACTCCGATCTAACATGGCTTTTTGCTGAAACAAAGCATGCGGCGTAATGGCGTATTCTTTCACATACCAATCCCCCAGCCGGCGGCAACCCAGTGCTTCTATTGTTCGGACCTGATAGGGTCGAAAGGCCATCGCTTAAGCGTTTATTGCAAGATCAGCGGCTGCACCTCCATGCGGTCTGCCAACTGAATTCGCGCAAAGAATACCCCCCGAACATCCGGCAATTCGAATTGATTATTTCCTTGCGCCTCCAAGCGCCATTCTCGGCCTTTAACATCCACTAGTACCACGTTTTCAACCCGCTCATTATTCGATAATACGACTTGTAGTACTCCATTCGCACTTGCCGGATTAGGAATTAACTCAATCCCCGATCCTTGTGCAATTTCGTTGACCGAGGTATTCATGCCACCTTCCACAAAAAGCTCACTGATCCCAACGGAATCGATCTCGACGGGCGTCCGCTCGATAGCATAGTACATATTTCGGAATGTATCGATTTCGGGTGTGCTTTCGGATAGCATCGGTTCAATCCATCGGGGTGGTAGCGATTGATAGCGCACAAAAGCTTGCACCTCTATATTGCCGATGTAGTCGTTTAGAGAGATATGGTAACGGATCCGATCCGTACCGGAGCCCTCTATCCCATTCTCCACGTTAAAGTTTGGATCCACATCCGCGTTGCCCACGATCATGGTAGTATCGTAAGCATAGTGTTGCTTACTAAAGCCTTCTGGAGTTAGGCGATTATCTTTCAGCGACTCGTAGCCACGTTCTAATACGGTGGTAAAATTGCCCGCTACGTCACCGACCACCTGCTCGTAAATCTGCACCTGAGCCGGGTCGCGGATCACATCGTAATGCGGCTCAAACTGCGGATCGTGATTCACCAGATGGTAATCTTCATCCATTTGGCCAGAATGGAAGAGAGTATCTCCCGTTTCGGTCATGGCCAGAAATTCGATGTACGCGATGCGACTCGGGTATCCACTCGGGAACTTATGCCCAGAACGATTGGTAAGGAACAACTCAAAAACAGCGGTATCTTGTTCAGCTTCAATGAACTCTATCTCCGTCTTCAGCGTACTAAACTGCAGCATCCGCCGGGTTTCTTGCAAGGTTTCCTCAAAAGCCTCGACGCTGGCATCAATCCCAAGTTCTTCTTTGAAGTTCATCATCAACTCGACCATGTAGGTATTCCCTCCCACTAGATCGTGTAATCCATAGGGCACTCGACCATCTAGGAAGATGTAGTTCGAGGAGATCACTATGGGTTCTTCCAACTGCGGCATATGACAGCTTTGACAGCTGATATCCTCTACCCCAAATTTAGAATTGAGCCACTCGTGGTAGGTAGCTTGTTCCACAAAACGATCACCGGTAGGTTGTCCTTCTAGGTCATAGGTATCCGTCACCAAAGTATGACAACCGGCGCAGATACCGGCATCCAGCATATGTTCACTGTAAATGGGTTCAAAGCCCACGTATTGGATCATGGGTGCTCCAAAGGGCACTTCGTGGGGACCATAAAGAACCCGAGAGGTATCGAAATTCAGAATACCCGAAGAAGTCAATCCCAGTTCTTCTTCGGACATCATATGGCAAGCCCCACAGGAAACTCCGTCGAGCCCAACTGTATCGGCGTGTAAGTCTTGCAGGGTGTAAGAAGTAGCTCCTTTAAACATGGCGGTATAATGCCCCATCGGAGCGTGGCAGGAAGTACATTTTGTTTCCGTCTCCTCGGCGTAGTCCGGGTGAAAAAGCGTTTCGTGGGTTACTTTAGCGCGCCAGAATGGATCTTTGGCACTGTTGGCCATCAGACTGGTCTTCCAGTCGTCCGTCATATTCACATCGTTCCCCTCCGCATCGACCAAAGCCGTCCCATTCTCATCAAAGCCATGACAGCCTTCACAATCCGATTTTGTTGGAAAATATTGAGTAGAATCAACAGTAAGCACCGGAGGGTGGACCATAGTCTGCTTAAAATAAGCGAGGTCCGCTTCGGAGTGATAATTCGGAGTAGAGGTACTCGATTGCGGTAATAAAGCCAGGAAACCACCAACTAGAGTGATTCCTAGAAAGAATAACCATTGCCTTTTCATCTTCTGTTTCCAAGTTTGTACAACCTCACCAAAAGTACAAAATCAGGAATGAAATGCGTGTCAAAATTTGGCTTTTCGCCAATATCAAGGAATAGGATTCTGATTTAGCAAGATTTTCACGGGAAACAAGGTAACACTAGACTGGCACTTGCCCGACCCGATAGGGTCACACCTCATACCGACCCGGCAGGGTCACCCCCATACCGACCCGGCAGGGTCACACCTCATACCGACCCGGCAGGGTCGAACCTCATACCAACCCGGCAGGGTCGAACCTCATACCAACCCGGCAGGGTCACACCTCATACCGACCCGGCAGGGTCGAACCTCATACCAACCCGGCAGGGTCGAACCTCATACCGACCCGGCAGGGTCGCACCTCATACCGACCCGGCAGGGTCGCACCTCATACCGACCCGATAGGGTCGCACCTCATACCGACCCGGAAGGGTCGAACCTCATACCGACCCGATAGGGTCGCACCTACCGAATCTGGTAAGCGACCCCTAACTGGACCATCTGCCGCACTTTGGACTCCTGCGGAAGCTGCCAAGAGCGTGTGCTCCGTTGCCATTGCAGATCAAGATTCCAGCGCTGCGCCAGCTTAAACTGTACACCAGCTCCGTACCATAGATCCAGCACCGTTTGCTGCACTTCTCCGTATGGATTAACGGGGTTTAGATCAAAACGAGTGGGCGAATCAAAGGTAAACCCTTGACCTAATGGCACAAAAGAGGCCGGATAAGTAATACGCGCCATCGCCGGCCGAACGGCAATACCAAAACGCCAGCGGGGATGTATCCGATAACCAACAGAGATGGGAAGGGAGAATTCTCGATAACGCGGGGCATTCAAATCGTCTACAGAGCCACTATTGTTGAAAGCAGGCATGCTGTCTTGGTTCACAATTGGTGCCGATTCTTCATCCGCGGATTCGAGCGCAAGGCTTACTTCATCCAAAAATGCCCTGGTTAAATTCTGACGGTAAGAAAGCCCTATGCCTAGCTGCCACTTTTGGGCTTTCCCCAGGTTGCGATTAACCATCGATTGCATCCCAAGCCCCGATTGCTGATGGGTACCAAGGAAACCGAGTACCGAGCCAGTCCAGGACCAACGTGAATCGCTAGGTTGCGGCGTGTCGATCTTTTCTGCCCCGCCTGTCGCAAAAGCTAGCTCCTGTGTAGGCAATGTACCTACCGGGTTGATGGCCGGACCAAATGGGTTACGGATAGCTACCGGATCGGCCGCCTCAGGCGCGAGTTCTTCCAGAATAGGAATCTCCGAGTGGGTCGCGTCCGACGAAGCAAAAGAAACCGTATTTGATCGATCAGCATGAGTGGTGGAAGCTATAAAAGAAGTTGTTGTAGATGGTTGTAAATAGGTTGATTTCGTTTTTTGGCTGGCCTTACCGGCCTGGTATTGATCAATAGCTTCCGATAAACGGAGTACCCTTGCTTCAAGTTGTTTGGGTAGATCGGCAGCGGGTCCTTCGGCGATGGTATTAGCGGGACCGAAATCTGTGTTCCAGGCCGACCCGTGCAACCACCAAGCCGATAGCAATAGCAACAGCACCCCCGCGGCGGCCCACCACCAAATGCCTAAGCGTCGACGACGCTCCACGGGCATTTCTCGATCCAGGATCTCCTGCATCTGTAGCCAACCGGCGTCGGCCCATTGTGGGTCATTTGGATTTCTACTATCGGACATGATACTGCTTATTTCGTTGTTTAAGGAGTTCTTGTAGCTTTTGACGGGCTGTAGATAAATGCCACTTGGAAGTACCTTGACTAATCATCAATCGATCCGCAATTTCGGCGTGACTATACCCTTCGATAGCGTACAATTGGAAGACCTCGGCCGAAGCCGGGGGCAGGTAATCCAATAATTTGACTAAGTCTTCAAAGTACAGATTGGCGTATACCTCATTTTCAATGGGCTTATCACGGTCGGCCAATTCTAAAAAGTGGACGTTTTTATTTTTCTGAGACCGGAAATAATCACTTAGACTATGAAAAACCAAACGGCGCACCCAGCCTTCCAGAGAGCCTTTATAAGAATAGGTGTGTAATTTCTTAAAAACCCGTAAAAAACCGTTATTGAGAATGGTCATGGCTTCATCCTGATCCTGCGTGTAGCGTTGAACCATGCGCATCATCGGTGGAAAAAACTGCCGATAAAAACGCTCCTGGCTGCTCCGTTCATTGCGGATACATCCTTCGATCAACTGCCGTTCTTTTGGATCAATATTCTCCATGGCCTATTTTCCCAAGATCACTCCCACTCGGAAGTGAATGCGGTTATATTGGATTTCTTTCGATTTCAAATCGCCTCCGTTGGGAGGATTGGTCATAAAATAAGCCTGCTGGTACCGGTAGCCAATATCCCAGTACCCCATTGGGGCGTTTTTATGTTCAAAGTAGCCTCCAAAACCAACGGTTCCAAAGGGGCCTCCCTTTGAGCTTTCGATCCCAGCCTGAAGATCAGCCACAGAGAATCCATATCCACCCCCCAACAGGAAATAACCCCTGGTTTTTTGGGAAAATCGCGCGCGCATCTCTCCGAAAACAGGAACCAACACTTCCCTACCAGCGAAATAGTAGTTCTGGATCCCCGTATTGATACCCAGCGTAGTCCTTCCCCCCGCCAATGGGTAGAATAAACTCCCCTCCAGAGCATAGCCCATACCTACGGTAGGAAGAAAAAAGGTACCATCCCGTAAGAACATAGACATACCTGTAGTCACCGAAATTTTCCAGCCTTTGAGTTTCGAAAGTCTTGGCTTGACCTTCTTTTTTTTATCCGTAGTCTGCTTCGGATAACGCTCTTTAGTCGCACCATTGTACAACATATCTTCATTGGCGATCCATACCTCCTGGCCCGAAACCAAAAGAACCAAAGTACCTTCTTCTTCGGTAACCGACAAAACTTGACCACGAAGCTCAGAACCATCCTGAAGTCGGAAAAGAAAGTTCTGCTTATTCTGGGCAGTCAATAGGCTTGAAGCAAAGAAACAAATCACTAAAAAGAGGCCGGTAAAACGTGGCATATGGGTCTTCATTGGGTCTGTATGGTGAGTTAGACATTCAAGGTAAGCAAAGAGGTTGGGTCCACCGCGTATTTTTTTGATCATTATGTCGATTCTGTAGAATGCCTCTGTTTCCTTAATCCTCGGCTTTTCAAAAATTGTGGCAAAAATTTAGGCATTTTATATACAGTTATTATCTCCTTTAAGAAGGCCGTTTTACCTTTGCGAAAAAATACCCATGAGCCAATTACGTATCCTCCTTTTCCTCCTCTTTTTACTGCCTATTTCTCTTTTAGCCCAGGTTCGAATAATCGTCGAACAAGTCCCCGCCACTACCCCCATCGACGCGGAATTATATGTAGCGGGATCATTCAATAATTGGAAGGCTGGAGACTCTAATTTTCGCCTCCAAAAAAACCAATTTGGGCAATTCTATATCGAATTTTTCCCCACCCAACCACTAGGCGTCTTTGAATACAAAATCACCCGGGGTTCCTGGGCTTCCGTCGAAGGTAACAACCAGGGAGGCTTCCGGTCCAACCGAGTTCTTAATTACAATACGGGGGGTGTAACTCAGGAAATAGAAATTGAAACCTGGGAAGATCTGAACGGCGGAGAAGCAGCCAGTACGGCCGCTCCCAATGTAGAGGTGCTAGCCACTTCCTTTTTTATTCCTCAGCTTAATCGCTATCGCCGCATCTGGATCTACTTACCACCGGACTATAAAACCAGCAACCGCCGCTACCCGGTGGTCTATCTGCACGATGGCCAGAATATGTTCGACCGTTTGACTAGCTTTTCGGGAGAATGGCAGCTTGACGAATCTATGAATGGCATGTTTCAGTTTGGTGACCCCGGTGCCATTCTGGTCGGCATAGATAACGGTGGGGTCCACCGCTTGAATGAATACAGTCCTTGGGTCAACCAAAAATACGGGGGCGGCGAAGGGGATGAACTAGCCGCTTTCATTGTCAACGATCTCAAACCATTCATCGATCGAGAATTCCGGACACTGGCCGATCCTAACCATACCGCCATTGTGGGTAGCTCTATGGGTGGTTTACTGGCCTTATACATGGCCGTTGAATACCAACAAGTCTTTGGCCGAGCGGGTATCTTCTCTCCTGCTCTTTGGTTCTCGGACGAAGCCTTCCAGCATGTTTATCGAAAGGGTAAACAAAAAGACGTGCGTTTCTATTTATTAGGGGGAGTGAACGAAGGATCAGACATGGTTGGAAAACTGCAGTACCTCCATAAGGTGCTAACCGATGTCGGCTTCAACGGCAACAGTATCTTTCTAAACATCCACCAAGACGGACAACACAGTGAGTGGTACTGGGCCCGGGAATTTCCGGGTGCCTACCAATGGTTGTTTCAATAGGGCTCTTTTTTCAAATGGATCGGGCAGTTCGCTATTTGGCTACAAACCGCAAGCTATAAATCCAGGCTAGCTGCGGAATGCCTCCCGAATTTGTATCTTACTAGCTATGAGAAAATTTGCTGTACTATGTATGCTTTTCGGCTTGTGGGCTTGTGCCGATGATGATCTAATGGAAACCCTCCCTGCTTGCCAGAGTACCCTGCCTACTGTTTGGGTAGAGACCTACACCGAATTAGATACGGTCGACGTTTCCCGGACCACCGAATTCCTTTACGAAGGGGATCGATTCCTCGGTTGGACCCAAACCTACGAGTACTCCAATAATGCGGATACCAACCTCTTTCGAGAACGCGTAGATACCACCCTTCTTACCTACGCCCCCAATAATGCATTGCTAAGCCTGACCGAGCAATCCGTCTTGCGATTCCAAACGGATAGCTTTCCCTTGGTCGTGGAATTAACCTACCACCGTAGCTTTACCTACAATGGAGTCAACAAGGTAATTAGTGAGATCACCGATTCGATCAGTACCGATTATCCGGGAGACATCAATTTGGATGATTATTACTACGATTACGACTTGCAAGGCCGATTGACTCAAATTCGCAAGGAACGCGATGGCTTAGAGTTTGAGAATACCCAGTTTGCTTACCAAGAAGATGGCAATATACGATCGGTCACCACCGGATCGTTCTTTACCTCGTATCGAGAATTCGACGGACAAGACAACCCGTTCTACACCCTGTATTTAGAAGCTGGTTTCCCTTTGTACAAAGAGCAATACCAACGCTATTCTCCCGAAAACCTGGAGCGGGTGCGGCATCCGGACGGGCAGTTCTCCAACTTTGATTACGAATACGATATTCTTGGGCGATTAATTGCTATCTTCGATGACCTGCAAATTCTCAAATTCTATTGCCCCGAATGAAGCGAATAAAGATCCTTTTGGTCCTCCTGGCTGCTGTCCCGAGCATGCTCGCGGCCCAGGCTGATAACTTGCTGCGGAATCCCTCCTTCGAATACGGTGCTTCCGCGCCGGGGATATTACCCGCAAAATGGTTTAGCTGCGGGGACTTAGGTAATTCGCCACCGGATTTGCACAATGATCTCCGTAAGCACTTCTTTGAAATCGAAGCCGATGCCTCGGATGGCATTCAATTCGTCAGTATGGTATCTCGGGCGGATGGGACTACCGAATGCCTTGGGCAGAAATTAAAAAAGCCCCTTTTGGCGGGAGAAACCTATCAATTGACCATTCATCTTTCGCAAGACCCTTACTTCACCGCCCACGTTAAAAACAAAGCCAATCCAGTCCCTTTTGACAAACCCGTAGTCGTCGAAGTGTACATCAAAATGGCGAGCGGTGAAGTTCGCTTACTCGGTGATACCCAAGCCATTGACCACGCTGAATGGCGTGCCTACCAATTTGTGTTTACACCGGACGAACCCGTCACTGAGGTTCGCATTGGCCCCTACTTTTCGATCCAATACTTTGAATCCTACTATGGCCACGTTTTACTAGACGAGGTGGTGCTAGAAAAGGTCTCTAGCTTTGCCAAAGAATAAGGTCATTTTTAGCCGGATTCCCAGGTCTCTATTTGGATTTCTGCGCTTGCATTAGTAAAGTTGCTTTTCCTTTCCGACTGTGTTTTCAAAAACCTTAATGACGGTGCAGCCCCTGTACCCTGTATTGCTGTAATACGCAGCAAGAAAACGCTTGTATCATGAAAAAAACAAACCTACTTTTTATGCTCCTTTCCCTACTAGCATACACCGCCGTTTACGCCCAATCGGAGCGAGATCCACAGATCGAAGCCATTCTAGCCGATTTGACCTTGGAAGAAAAAGCCGGTCAGCTAAATCTGATTCCCATCTTCGCCGAACCCACCGAAGAACACCTCAAACTGATCCGCGAAGGAAAAGTGGGGAGCATCATCAAAGTAAACGGAGTCGACATGATTTCTTCCCTGCAGAAAGTGGCAGTGGAAGAATCGCGAGCCGGGATTCCCATTCTGTTCCAGGAAGATGTAATTCACGGCTATAAAACCATCGCTCCGATTCCCATTGGCGAAGCGGCCAGCTGGGATTTGGAAGCCATTCAGAAATCGGCGGCGGTCGCGGCCCGCG
>JBCDIO010000088.1:0-8759 GCA_038748815.1 Bacteroidota bacterium | reverse complement strand
ATCTTTCCTTTGTCTAAGCTATGACTCAGGCTACTATTTATAGCGCATCTATTTTATCTTTCTGAGGTTATTGCCATATCAATATTCCATGGATCTAGATCGAGCGTTTTAAAGGAATAGCTTTATTGATTTCCGAATTTTTAAAGCTATTCCTTTAAAAAATGAAACCCACGGGTATTACTCTTCCTTTGGTTTAAGAGTGAAAGCCAATCAACCATCCAAAAAGTCGAAAAATCTACATCGAAGCGCTTCGCCAGGCAGACCGGGGCGATTATCATGCGCTCGTTGAGTTTTCGAGGCTGTGAAATCATTCTTACCCATTCTCTTTTAAATCTAGGATCATTACATATCTACCAATCTCGACTTCATCACTCTGATAATTGAATTTCACCAGCCTTTCCCTATCTTGAAAAGACACTCCATAACTTAAGGCGTATGTACTTATTAGGCTACGATATCGGAAGCTCCTCGATTAAAGCCGCTTTAGTCGATGCTAATTCTGGGAAAGCAGTGCAGGTCGTTCAATTTCCAGACATTGAAATGGATATCATTTCTCGGCAGGTAGGCTGGGCGGAGCAGCATCCGGAAGTGTGGTGGAAAAACCTTTGTCAGGCCACCAAAATACTACTTCACGAAACACAGATATCCCCCAAAGAAATCAAAAGCATTGGTATCTCTTACCAAATGCATGGCTTAGTGCTGATCGACAAAGAGCAGCATGTTTTAAGACCTTCCATTATTTGGTGCGATAGCCGCGCCGTCGAAATTGGCCAGAAGGCTTTTACCGACCTGGGCCCGGAGCAATGCCTCACCCATTTGTTGAATTCTCCGGGCAACTTTACCGCTTCCAAATTGAAATGGGTCAAGGAGAATGAGCCAGCTATTTACAACCGAATTTATAAAATTCTACTGCCGGGCGATTTCATTGCGATGAAATTAACCGGGGAAGCTTCCACCACCGTTTCTGGCTTGTCAGAGGGTGTTTTTTGGGACTTCAAAGAGAATCAGGTCGCGCATTTTTTATTAGACTACTACGAAATCTCTGAAGACCTCCTTCTACCCAGCAAAGACACGTTTAGTATTCAAGGAACGGTAACGAAATTGGCCGCCAAGTCTACCGGTTTGGCGGAAGGTACCCCGGTGAGTTATCGAGCTGGAGATCAACCCAATAATGCGCTTTCACTCGGCGTAATAAACCCACATGAAGTAGCCGCCACTGGCGGAACCTCTGGGGTAGTTTACGGGGTCGTCGATCAACTTTTGTATGATAAACAGTCGCGCATCAATGGCTTCGCCCACGTCAATCATACGTCCGAAAATACTCGTCTGGGCTTACTCTTATGTATCAATGGAGCCGGTATTCAGTATGCCTGGTTGAAAAAGCAGATCGCCCAGCCCAATATTTCTTACCACGATATGGAGCGGATGGTAAGTACCATTCCAGTTGGGGCCGAAGGACTTCGGGTCATTCCTTTTGGGAATGGAGCAGAACGAATGATCTCCAATAAGAATACCGGAGCCCAGGTCAATAATTTACAGTTCAATCGGCATAGCCGAGCCCACTTTTTCCGGGCGGCCCTGGAAGGAGTTGCTTTTTCCTTTATCTATGGCTTTCAGGTGCTCAAAGATTTGGGGCTCCATCCTTCGGTGATCAAAGTTGGAAACGACAACTTATTCCAATCAAAGGTTTTCTCGTCGACTATTTCCAATTTACTAGATTGTAGTATCGAGGTAGTAAAAACAACGGGAGCGGAAGGGGCCGCAAAAGCCAGTGGAATCGGAACGGGAATTTATAAAAACCTGGAAGAAGCGATCCAAAATAATGAGATAGAGAAAAGATATCAGCCCGATGACGGTAAGGATCAATACGCCCATGCGTACCAAGCTTGGGTGCATGATTTACAGAAATTAATTCAAGAATAGTATGTCAACCGATCAAAATAAAACACATAACATGAAGGTGATTCTCGGTGAACGCGAGTACTTCCCAACCGTCCCAAAAATCAAATTCGAGGGAAGAACATCTAATAATCCGCTGGCCTTTAAGTGGTATAAGGAAGACCAGATGGTGGCCGGAAAAACCATGCGGGAACATTTTCGGTTTGCCGTAGCCTACTGGCATTCCTTCTGCGGTACGGGCGGAGACCCTTTTGGGGTAGGTACTAAGCAGTTTCCGTGGTTAGACTCGGAAGATCCCTATAAAACGGCTATCCATAAGATGGATGCCGCCTTTGAGTTTATTACCAAAATGGGCATCCCGTATTACTGCTTCCACGATTATGACCTCATTGATGAGGGGGCTAACCTAGTGGAATCTTCTAATCGGCTATCGTTTATTACGGATTATGCCTTGGAGAAACAAAAAGCTTCTGGCGTAAAACTGCTTTGGGGTACCGCTAATTTATTTTCGCATCCCCGCTACATGAACGGAGCAGCTACTAATCCAGATTTTGCCGTCGTCTCCTATGCGGGTGCTCAGGTGAAAAATGCCCTGGATGCTACCATCAAGTTAGGGGGAGAAAATTATGTTTTTTGGGGTGGCCGCGAAGGGTATATTAGTCTCCTCAATACCGAGATGAAGAAAGAATTAGACCATATGGCCCGCTTTCTGCATATGGCCAAAGACTATGCTCGTAGTCAAGGATTCAAAGGCACCTTCTTCATTGAACCAAAACCCATGGAGCCCAGTAAGCATCAGTATGATTTTGATGCAGCTACGGTCATTGGCTTTTTAAAGGCTTATGGACTGGCCGACGATTTCAAACTGAACGTAGAGGTCAATCATGCCACTCTTGCCCAGCACACTTTCCAACACGAATTACAAGTGGCTGCCGATAATGGTATGCTGGGAAGTATAGATGCCAACCGAGGGGATTACCAAAATGGCTGGGATACCGATCAATTTCCGAATAATGTATACGAATTGGTAGAGGCCTTATTAGTGATCCTTCCGGCTGGAGGATTCGCCGGTGGTGGTATCAACTTCGACGCCAAAACCCGCCGTAATTCTACGGATCTCGAAGATATGTTCTATGCCCATATTGGTGGCATGGACGCCTTTGCCAAAGCCCTTTTGGTAGCAGATGACATTCTGCAAAAGTCTGATTATTTGGTCTTGCGGGAAGAACGCTACAGCTCCTTTACGACCGAAAAGGGCCAAGCTTTTGAGGAAGGAAAGCTGTCTCTGGAAGATCTAGCCAAAATAGCAAACCAATCTGCCGAACCCGAGATGCGTAGTGGGAAGCAGGAATTGTTCGAGAACATCATCCAGCAGTATATCTAACGACTAGCGGCACTATCCCTTCCAATCAGGAATCAGCCTCTTTCTGAAGATCGAGTAATGACCCTCAAAAATGTATAGACGCATGAAAGGTATTTTGTTTCTATTTGTCCAACTTCTTATCCCTTTTTTTATGTTCTCACAAGATTATCCTTTTCAGAATGCTAACCTTCCCCTGGAGCAAAGAATGGATGATCTCATTGCTAGAATGACACTGGAAGAAAAAGTGGCCCAGCTTTCTTTTGGTGCCCCGGCTATTGAGCGCTTGGGAATTCCGTCGTACAACTGGTGGAACGAATGCCTCCATGGAGTAGCACGCGCCGGGCGAGCCACTATTTTTCCGCAAGCCATTGGCTTGGCGGCTACCTTTGACGAAGATCTGCTCTTTCGAGTAGGAGACGTAATCTCTACGGAGGCCCGTGCCAAGTATAACGTCTTTTCTGCGAAAGGAAACCGGGGCAGATACCAGGGGCTCACGTTCTGGAGTCCGAATGTAAATCTATTTCGTGATCCCCGCTGGGGGCGAGGACAAGAAACGTATGGTGAAGACCCCCACTTGATCTCCAAATTGGGGGTGCAGTTCGTCAAAGGATTACAAGGGGACCATCCCCAATACTTGAAAGCGGCCGGAATGGCCAAACACTACGCGGTACACAGCGGGCCGGAAGAATTAAGGCACGAGTTTAATGCGATCGCTAGCCCTAAAGACTTATGGGAAACCTATTTGCCGGCTTTCGAAGCTTTAGTTACCGAAGCGAAGGTAGAAGGTGTCATGGGGGCATACAATCGCACGAATGATCAACTTTGCTGTGCCCACGATTATCTGATGCAAGAAGTGTTGCGAGACCGATGGGGCTTCGATGGCTACTTCGTCTCGGACTGTTGGGCCATTGTCGACTTTTACGCCGGACATAAGGTGGTAGAAACACCGGAAGAAGCGGCTGCTTTAGCCCTAAATATGGGGTGTAATCTCAATTGTGGATCAACCTACCCGGCCTTGATAAAGGCTATTGAGAATGGCCAAACGACGGAAGCAGTAGTAGATGCTAACTTACGGCAGTTGCTCAAAACGCGCTTTCGTTTGGGGATGTTCGACCCTTTAGGTAGTACCCCCTGGGATGACTATGGCCCGGAAAAGATTCGGCACCCAGACCATGTTAACTTATCCTTGGAAGCAGCCACCAAGTCGATGGTTTTATTGAAAAATGAGAACGAAACCCTTCCTTTAACGGATGCCATTAATGGGATCTATGTAGTGGGACCAACGGCTACTCATGCGCAGGCTTTACTGGCCAATTATTACGGTGTCAGTGAAGATTTAAAAACCATTCTGGAAGGTATTGTAAGCAATGCACCACCTCATACAACGGTGCACTATTCGCAAGGAGCTCTGTTAGATGAACCGAATCGGAATCCAATGGATTGGTTTTCCGGAGAAGCCACCTTATATGATGTTACCATCGCCTGTCTGGGGATATCTCAACTCATCGAAGGGGAAGAGGGGGAAGCAATTGCCTCCAAATATAAAGGAGATCGAAAGTCGATCCAGTTGCCCCAAAGTCAGATTGATTTCCTTAAGAACATTCGGAAGAATTCTAAGAAATTGGTTGTTGTAGTCACCGGGGGTAGTGCCATCGCCATGCCCGAAGTTTACGAACTGGCCGATGCTTTAATCTTTGCTTGGTATCCTGGTGAGCAGGGAGGGAAGGCTGTGGCAGATATCCTTTTTGGAAAGGCTAATCCATCCGGCCGCTTACCAGTTACCTTCCCCTACTCGGTAGCGGATCTGCCCGATTTTGAAGATTATAATATGGCGGGTCGTACCTATCGCTACATGGAGAAGGAGCCTTTTTTACCTTTTGGTTTTGGGCTTAGTTACACCAGTTTTACCTACAACAACCTCCAATTGTCTAGTCCAGAAATGGGGCGAGAAGAGACCTTAGAGTTGCGCTTTACGCTAAGCAATACAGGACTCGTGGAAGGGGAAGAAGTCGTACAACTGTACATCAAAAACGTGGACTCTAAAGAAGTGGTACCCCTTTTCAGTTTAAAAGCTTTCCAGCGAGTAAAGATTCTTCCTGGGGAAGAAAAAGAGCTGCGCTTAGAAATTCGACCCGATATGTTGGAAACCATCACCGCCGATGGTTCAGCGATTTTTGAATCTGGAAAATACCGACTGTATATAGGAGGCTCATTACCGACCTCGCGGAGTAAAGTACTCGGTAGCTCAAATTACCTTACGGCTGAGTTTGAATTAAAATAAATGGTATGTCCAACTTAGAAACACTCGATTGGGTTGTACTCGGAGCCTATTTTTTCTTGCTATTTGCGGTAGCGATTTGGGTGATCATTCAAAAAAATAACAATACCGAAGATTACTTCCTGGCCGGCCGCAATGTTGGGTGGTTCGTGATTGGAGCGTCCATTTTTGCCTCCAATATTGGATCGGAGCACATCGTTGGACTCGCCGGAACCGGTGCAGAATCGGGCATGCCAATGGCCCACTACGAATTGCACGCCTGGATAGTATTGCTGTTGGGCTGGTTGTTCTTGCCCTTTTACATGCGGAGTGGAGCCTTTACCATGCCGGAGTTTTTGGAAAAACGCTTTGATAGCCGCTCCCGCTGGTTTTTGTCGGTCTTCTCTATCATTGGCTATGTGCTTACCAAGGTATCAGTGACTATTTACGCCGGGGGAATAGTAGTTAGTGCGCTATTGGGCTTATCCTTTTTTCAAGGGGCTATCATTACGGTTGTTATTACCGGCTTATACACGATTCTGGGTGGGATGCGCGCCGTAGTTTATACCGAAGCGCTGCAAACCGTTATCTTGATTTTGGGCTCCCTCCTTCTGACGTATAAAGGGTTTGAAGCCATCGGTAGTTGGGAAGAGCTGAAGACTCTGGCCGGAAGCGACCACTTCAATATGTGGCGGCCGGCAACGGATAAAGAGTTTCCCTGGACGGGAATGGTCTTTGGAGGTGCCATCGTTGGAATCTGGTATTGGTGCACGGACCAGTACATCGTGCAAAGAACGCTGGCAGCCCACAATATTGAGATCGCCCGCCGTGGGGCCATCTTTGGGGCCTTCTTAAAAATCTTACCCATTTTCATCTTTCTGATTCCGGGTATTATTGCTTTTGCTCTGAAGCAAAAAGGAGTGCTGACCTTTGAGAAAAGTGATCAGGTATTTCCTATTCTGGTACAAACACTACTGCCGACCGGCTTGAAAGGTTTAGTAGCCGGGGGGTTAATGGCCGCCTTAATGAGTTCTTTGGCCTCGGTGTTCAACTCGAGTTCTACCCTGTTTACCATCGATATTTTTAAGAAAATTTATCCGGACACCTCGGAAGAACGCTTGGTGCGCATCGGCCAAATTGCTACGTCGGTGGTCGTTGTTTTGGGTATGGCCTGGATTCCCATTATGGAGCGGATTGGGGGAGGAACGCTCTACAAGTATTTGCAAAGTGTGCAGTCCTATATCGCTCCTCCAATAACGGCTGTTTTCCTGCTCGGAATTCTCTGGAAGCGGATCAATGCCAAAGGGGCCATCGCCACCTTATTCTTCGGCCTCCTTATGGCGGCCTTGCGCATTATTGCCGAATTGACTTTCCTGGACGGTGATGGAAATTTAATCGCCGGAGCCTCCGGAATTTTCGCGAGTCTGGCCGCTATTAATTTCTCCCATATGGCCATTTTTCTCTTTATTGGTTGCGTGGTGGTTTGTGTCTCTGTGAGTTTATTGACGGCTCCTCAGCCAGCGGCACAACTGGAAGGGTTGACCTTCGGTACGCTAAGTGTGGAGCAAAAAGCCGAAGCCAGAAACAGCTACTCTATTTGGGATGTGGTAAGCTCCGTTATCTTGGTCCTGGTCATCATTACCATCCTCTTCTATTTCCAAGGTTGATAGATTGCATCTACATGGAAAAAGAGATTTACTGAACCTCCTCCCATTGCAAACCTTCGAAGTGGTCGATAAACCGAAGGATGTGATTAAAGTGGGCAAATTCCTCTTTAGCGTGCGTCGTCGTTACGATAATCGCTTTAGCGCCCGCCCGCCGTGCGGCTTCGGCCCCCGTTACGCTATCTTCAAAGATTAGGCAATCGGAGGCTTGTAAACCCATCGACGCGGCCGCTTTCTCAAATATTTCCGGGTCGGGTTTACCTTTTGTGACGCTTTTAGCATGGAATACTCCGGTAAAGTACGATCGAAGTTGTAGCTCATCCATTACGAAATTGGCATTTTCGGGGGGAGCTGCGGTGCCGATGGCCATGGGGACTCCGGCCGCTTTTAGTTGGTCTAGAAAGGTGGGAAGACCCTCAATTAGCTTCAATGCTGGCTTGAAAATTTCCCGGTAAGCGGCTTCTTTTTCCCAGGCGATCTGTTTTCGTTGTTCAGGGGTGAACCGATCCCCAAACAAGCGTGCCAAAATCTCTTCATTGATGCCGTGAATCTTTTCTTTTACTTCCTCAATCGTCAGGTCGAGGCCCATTTCGGACAGTTTGCGTTGCCAGGCACGATGATGGACCATCATATTGTCGATCATGGTTCCGTCCATGTCGAAAATGACGCCTTTGATCATACGGAGTTTGTTTCGTGAGGGAAGAAGGAGGGGACAAGTCCAGTCCCCCCTTGCGAATGTACCACCAAATGGTGAAAGAAAGAACGGGAACTACCATGAGCTATCTAGATTACAAAGTATTCAATTCCTAAAGCAGGAAAAAATGTTTTCGAAGAAGACAAAATTTCCTTCTGCCAAGCCCCTCCTTCGTTTTCTGGAGCAAATCCCAATAAGTGCTGGCTAAGGTAAGTTTCTGCCCAATTTACCATTCATTTAGTGAACAAATCGCCAAATAATTTTTTACATTTCATGACTACTTGATAACAGGAAAATGGAGTCCGAACCATTTCCACAATGCCCTAATAAGTGAAAGAAATTCGCAATATCATTAAGGCCTATGATTCTATTGATCATAGCCGGGAAAAAGTCGCTTTGGCTTCCGTTGTAAAAGTGGAAGAATCTTCCTACCGCCGCACGGGCGCACGCATGCTAGTGCGTAGTTCCGGATTGTGGGTGGGTGGAATCAGTGGCGGTTGTTTGGAAGGGGATGCTCTTCGACGGTCGCAGGCGGCCATCTTCAAAAATGCCTCCTCCCTGGTAGTGTACGATACCATGGATGATGACAAAAACCAAATTGGGGTTGGTCTAGGTTGTAATGGTCGTATTGAGGTGCTTTTAACCCCCGTCGATCCGGAAGATGAGAACAACGAGATTGAGCTGCTCAAAAAGATAGCGGACTCCAATAGCCCAAGCATCATGCTAAAAGTAATCGCCGCTGAGGATGAAGAAGATGCACTCGGCCTTAAACACTTACTCCACCCTATTCAGTCGGAGAATATTCAGTTTGCCGGCATTGACCCCATGGCTCTGGGCTCTTGCATCGATACCGTCGTTCGTAAGAAAAAAGCCAAAACCTTT